>JAYUYE010000821.1:0-3286 GCA_043752985.1 Myxococcales bacterium | reverse complement strand
GTGGGACCGCGACGCCCGCTGCCCCCGCGCGCCAGCCCACGCTGCCGCAGGTGGAATCGAAGAAGGGGGCCAACATCCCGCGCGGCACCAACGGCGTGTATGCCGATGCCGATCAGGCCGCGAAGGCCGCACGCAAAGGCTTCGAGCAGAACGAGCGTCTCGCCGTCGCGACCCGCGCCAAGATGGTCCAAGCGATGCGCACGTGCGCGCTCGCGAACAACGAGCTCTTGTCGCGCTACGCCATCGAGGAGACCGGGCTCGGTCGCTACGAGGACAAGCTCGAGAAGAACAAGCTCGTCGCGACCAAGACGCCGGGCTGTGAGGTCCTGCGCCCCGTCGCGTACACCGGCGACGACGGCCTGATGTTGACCGAGCGCGCGCCCTACGGCGTGCTGCTCGCGGTCACGCCAACCACGAATCCGACCGAGACGATCCTGTGCAACGCGATCGGCATGGTCGCTGCCGGCAATGCGGTCGTGTTCAACGTCCACCCGTCGGCGGCCAAGGTCTCCAACTGGTTCGTCCATATCCTCAACGAGGCGATCCAGTCCGTCGGCGGTCCACGCGACGTGATCACGTCCGTCGAGCAACCTACCGTCGAGAGCGCCGGCGTGCTGATGAAGCACCCCATGGTGCGCCTGATCGTCGTCACCGGCGGCCCCGTCGTGGTCAAGGCCGCGATGAACTCGGGCAAGAAGGCGATCGCGGCGGGACCGGGTAACCCGCCTGCCGTCGTCGACGAGACCGCGGATCTCGCCAAGGCTGCCAACGCGATCATGCGCGGCGCCTCGCTCGACAACAACATCGTCTGTATCGCCGAGAAGGAAGTGATCGCGGTCGACTCGATCGCGTCCGATCTCGTCAAGGCGCTGCAGCGCGAGCCCGTGCTGTTCCTCGATCAGCGCCAGACTCGCGATCTCGAGAAGGTGATCCTCGAGGGCGACCACGTGAACAAGAGCTTCGTCGGCAAGGACGCTGGCGAGATCGCCAAGGCGATCGGCATCGGCGGCAAGGGTCACGACCTGCGCCTCCTGATGTGCGAGGTCGACGAGAAGCATCCGTTCGTCCAGCACGAGCTCTTGATGCCCGTGATCCCGCTGTTCCGCGTCAAGGACGCTGCCGATGCGATCGCCGCGGCGCTCCGCGTCGAGCACGGGTTCCATCACACCGCGACCATGCACTCGATGAACATCGACAACATGTCGGCGATGGCGCGCGTCTGCAACTGCAGCATCTTCGTCAAGAACGACGCCTCGTACGCCGGGCTCGGCCTCGGCGGTGAGGGCTACACTTCGTTCACGATCGCATCGCCGACCGGCGAGGGCTTGACCACGGCGATCCACTTCACGCGCGAGCGCCGCTGCACACTCAAGGAAGCGTTCCGATTCGTGTGAGGGGACCCGCCCTCGGTGTGCTCGAGGTGGGGACGATCGCGAAGGGAGTCGTCGTCGCGGATGCCGCGCTCAAGCGCGCGCCCGCAATCCTCGTCTCGTCGCGCGCCGTCTCGGGCGGTAAGCACCTCGTGATGCTCGAGGGCGGTGTCGCCGAAGTCGAGGAAGCGATGATGGCCGGCAAGCTCGCAGCCGGCACCACTCTTCTCGACTTCGTCGAGCTCGCGGCCGCCGACGACCAGGTCTGGCCGATGCTCGGTGCGCCGGTCTCTCCCCCGGACTGGACCGACGACCCCACCGCCGAGGCCGTCGCGATCATCGAGACCTCGACGGTGGCCGCCGCGATCGCCGCCGCCGACGCCGCGTGCAAGGTCGCCGACGTGACGATCCGCGATGTCCGGCTCGCCGTCGATCTCGCGGGCAAGGCCTACTTCACGATGACCGGAACGCTCGGTTCGATCGAGGCCGCGGCCGATGCGGCGCGCGATGCGATCGTGCTGCCGCGCGCGGATCGCCTCGTCGGGCTCGAGGTCATCGCGCAGCCGTCGCCCGATCTGCGCGGCCGCCTGTTCCGGTAGGGCGCTCCGTCGTCCGCGCGTGCTCGTGCGAGAACCCCGCGGTCACATCACCAGGACTGCATCTTGCTGATCGTCACCTTGTTCATCACGATCGGCGTGTTCGGCTTGTTGCCGGCGTCCTGGGGCACGCGCGCGATCTTCTTGACGAGATCGAGCTCCTTGCACTGCCCGAAGATCGTGTGCTTGCCGTTGAGGTGGTCGGGCGCGACCTCGGTGATGAAGAACTGGCTGCCGTTCGTGCCCGGTCCGGCATTCGCCATCGCGAGGGTAGCGGGCGCCATCTTGAGGCCGTTGTCGGTCTCGTCGCCGAACTGGTAGCCGGGACCGCCGCGGCCGACGCCGAGCGGATCGCCGCCCTGGATCATGAAGTCTGCGATCACGCGGTGGAAGATCAGGCCGTCGAAGTAGGGCTTGCCCTTCTCGACCTCGCGCGTCTTCGGGTTGAGCCACGCCTTCTTACCGGTGGCGAGCCCGACGAAGTTCGCCACGGTCATCGGCGCCTTGTCGGGGAACAGCTCGCAGTGGATCGCGCCCATCGTGGTCTCGAAGGTGGCGACCATCTTGCCGGCGCCCTTGAGATCCTTCGTGTACTCCGCGAGGTCCGCGGCGACCGGCGGGCGCACCTCGTCCCCACCGGCGGGCGGGGTGTTCGCGGGCGGGGTGTTCGCGGGCGGGGTGTTCGCCGGCGGCGGCTGCTCGGCGGGCGGCTGCATCGCTGCCGGCCCCTTTTTGTCGTTCGGCGCGTTCGTGTCGCTGTTCTTGTTCTTGTGCTCGCAGCTGGCCGCGAGGGTCAGCAGCAGGATCGTGCCGAGGAGCTTGGTTCGCATTTCGCGCGAAACATGGCGCAAACGCCGCTCCGCTGCAACCGGTGCTACATGGCCGAAGGCCGGCGCGTCGGAGCCGGCTCCCGTGCCGGCGGCATCCGCTTGCGGAGTGGCGGCTCACGCAGGACGTGCGGTGCGGTGACGACCGGGACCGGCTGCGTCCGTGCGACCGCGAGCGTCAGGGCAGGTGCGCACGTCACGGCACGACCGGCAACGCCGATCCCCGTCGTCGCGAGGTCCGCGCACACGGCGTCGTATCCGGCGGCGGCCGGCGTCAGCTTCGGGCTATCGCCACCGCGGCCGCCCATGCCTTGGAGCAAGAACTGCGGCGATTCGACGAGCGCACCGCAGACCTGGCGCAGCTTGTCCGCGGTCACGCCAAGCGCGGGGCCTTCGAGCGCCCCGACGATCGCGGCGAGTGCGTCGTGCTCCGCGCCTGCACCGATCGCGGGCTCGCCAACCAGACGATCTTTGAGCGCTGCTACGAGGTCCG
>JAYUYE010000820.1:0-3289 GCA_043752985.1 Myxococcales bacterium | reverse complement strand
GGTGGTACAGCGCCAGCGTGTAGTCCATGTCGAACCCGATCATCTCGATCGTGTCCATCCGGAGGTTTCGATTGCAGAACACGCGGTTCTTCCGCGGGACGTCGATCTCCGTCGTGGTATCGCCGAGCAGGGTTCCGAGCTGCGAATCGAGGTCCGGGGTCGCTGCGACCATTCAACGACGATTGTAGCGTGATCACGCGACCGCCGCGCACTCATCCCGGTACGTGACTGGGATACATTCCGGGTATGGCTGCGCCGCCACCCGCCTGGAACCGCTCCCCCGACCCCTTCGCAGAGCTGATCTCTGCCGAGGCCATCGCCGCCCGCGTTGCGGAAATCGGAGCGCAGATCACGGCGGAGTACACGCCGCTCGCCAAGACTGCCGACGTCGTGGTGGTCGGCGTGCTCAAGGGCTCCATCATGTTCATGGCGGATCTCGTTCGCCACATCGGCGCTCCAATCTTCATGGACTTCATCGGCATCTCCTCGTACGGCGACGCGACCGTCTCGTCCGGCGTGGTGCGGATCACGCAGGATCTGTCGCGGCCGATCGAAGGCAAGCACGTGATCATTGTCGAGGACATCGTGGACACGGGTCACACCGTCCACTACCTGATGGAGAACCTCGCCACGCGCCGGCCCGCGAGCATGAAGCTGTGCTCGCTGCTCCACAAGCCGGATCGCGCGGAGCGCCAGATCGCGATCGACTACCTCGGCTTCACGATCCCGAACAAGTTCGTCGTCGGCTACGGCCTCGACGTCTCGCAGCAGTATCGCAACCTGCCGTTCATCGGCTACGTGCAGGGCGTTTGACCTCACCGTGAACACCGACACGCTCCAGAAGCTTCCCGCCGCGCTGTTCGAGATCGGCAAGCTCATCGGCTCCGATCTCGATCCCGGCATCCTGTTGTCGCGAATCGCGGAGCTGATCTGCCAGCTGATCGACGCCAAGGCGTGCTCGGTCATGCTCCTCGACGCCGACCGCAAGCGCCTCCTCGCCAAGGCTGCCTACGGCCTCCGCACCGAGCGCATGCACACGCTGTCATTCGCCGTGGGCGAGGGGGTCGCGGGCTGGGTCATGGAGCGCGGTGCGCCCGCCCTGATCGCCGACGTCTCCCAGGACGCGCGGTTCCTGGTCCTGGCGGCCAACCAGACCCCGATCGCCTCGATGATCTGCGTTCCGCTTCTCGCGCGTAACGAGCGCGTCGGTGTTGTCACCGCCACGAGCGACCGGATCAACGCGTTCGACATCAACCAGCTCGAGCTCGTCCGCTTCATCTCGACCACGATCGCCCTCGACATCGAGAACGTCCGGCTCCACCGCGTCGCGGTCACAGATCCCCTGACCGGTGCGTACAACCGCGAGTTCCTCACCGCCCGCCTGCCGCAGGAGATCGAGGCCGCGATCGATCGCGATCGATCTCTATCGGTTGCGATGGTCGACGTCGATCACTTCAAGGCAGTCAACGATCAGCATGGTCACGGCGTCGGCGATGTCGTGCTCGCCGAGGTCGCTCGCCGGCTGCGGAGCGCGATCCGCACGGGTGATGTCCTCGTGCGCTACGGCGGCGAAGAGTTCCTCGTGGTGCTGCCGAAGGCCGATGCCGGCCGTGCCTGGGAGGTCGGAGAGCGCATGCGCCAGCGCGTGTGCGAGCGCGCGTTCGACGTCGGTGACGGCCTCGCCCTCCTGCTCCGGATCTCCGTCGGGATCGCGCAATGGCGGATGGGCGAGCCGACCGCAGATCTGATCGAGCGCGCCGATGTTGCCCTCTATGGTGCAAAGGAGCGTGGGCGCAATCGCGTCGAGGTCGCTCCGTGACCGACAAGCCGCCAGGACCGCCTGAACGTCCCGACCCGTTCGCACCGCTCCCTCTCGCGATCCTGCCGCCCGTCCGTCGCCGCGGCCCGCTCGACCCGAACGAGCCTCCCGAGCCCACCGCCTCGACTCGGCCGCCCCGCATGTCCGAGCGTCCGGCGCCACCGGACACCAGCTCGCAGCCAGCCGAACCATCCGGTGCGATGTCGTGGACAGAGATGCCGGCGCAGCCCGGCTCGTTCACCGGCGCCCCCGCAGCCGGCACGCCGCCTACCGCGGACGCGCCACCCGCGGACGCGCCACCCGCGGACGCGGATGCCGATGCTCCGCTGCTGCCGAGCACGTACAGCGAGAACGATCTGCGCGCCGCGGTCGGTGTGACGCAGCTACCGGAGGCTCTGCCGGGTGTCGCGACGAAGTTGCGGCGGCGCGCACCGACCGATGCTGATGATAACGGCGGCAGCGATGACGACGGCAGTGGCCGGAGCAAGCCGCGCAATCGCACGGTGATGATGGTCGGCGCGCTGACCTTGGCGGTCGGGGGTGCGATCGCGGCGATGGTGATCGTCGGCAAGATCAACAGTGGGCGCTATCTGATCACCTGCCAGGCCGACCGTGTGGTGGTGCAGCAAGGGCGGACGTTTCCGCCATGGGGTGAATCATCGATCGATGGTGCCGAGTGGAAGGCACTGAAGATCCCGCCCGAGGCGCCGTGCTCGCCGTACGAGACCGGGACCAAGCCAGAGCTCGCGGCGCACTATCTCAAGGTCCTGCAGGACCAGGCAACGACGCTCCTCACCGCGCGCGAGGTCACGAAGATCGACGATGCCGAGGCGCAACTCAAGCAGGCGCTGCTCGTCGCTCGGTCGCTGGGGCGCGATGACGAGCGAATCGATGCGCGCGACGAGATCGAGCGGCTGCTCGGTGACGTCGGGTACTGGCGCGCTTCGGCGAAGCTGCGCACCGCATCCGAGGCGCTGAGCGAGGCGGCAAACGAGTTCGAGGTCGCCGCGAAGCAACGACCGCGTCACGTCACCGATGCAGCGGCGTGGGGGCTCTACGTCCGCAAGCTCGTCGAGCAGCTACGCACGGGGCCCGCGGGCGCAGCGCAGGGAACGTTGACGCCGCTGCCGCCCGGCGAGCGGCCGACTGCGCCGCCCGGAGTCGCGCTACCCGTCGAGCCCGGCGCGGGAAGTGGCAGCGCGGCGAGCGAGCCCGAGCCGCCGCCGCCGCCGCCGACCGATGCGGGATTGCCTACCGGTGGCGTCCTGCTCTGACGGGCCTCGCGCGGATTCGCGATCGCGGCGCGTGCGAGCTCTCCCGTGGGCGATATCGCACGTGCAATCTACGCGATGTGAACGTGAGACGCCCGAGCGGTCGCGCGATTGCGACGCTACGATGACGCATGACTCGAACCATCGCGCTTCTCGTCGGTAGCCTCCGCAAGGAGTCAGTCACTCGCAAGGTAACGAA
>JAYUYE010000819.1:0-8138 GCA_043752985.1 Myxococcales bacterium | reverse complement strand
GCAGGCCATCGACGATCAGCTTCGCGTCGGCCGCGGTGATGATGCCCTTCGCGGCGAGCATCTCGGCGTGCGCGATCGATCCGGCGACATCGTGCGGGAGCAGCCGCTGGTCGAAGTCGATCGATGCATTGAGCTGCGCCGCGATCGGATCGAGCGCGCCCTCGAACCTGCGACCACGTGCGCCTTTCGGTCCTGCCATGGCGCGCAGTATAAGCACCCCATGGCACAAGTGGAGCTACCGGCAGGTGATGGCACGTATCCAGGCGTGGTGATCCTGCACGAGTACTGGGGCGTCAACGAGCAGATCCAGGCCGTCGCGAAGCGCTACGCCGGCGAGGGCATCTGCGCGCTGGTCGTCGACCTCTACGGCGGTCGGCTGGCCAAGGATGCCTCCGAGGCCATGGAGCTGATGAAGGCGCTCGATCGCGAGGTGGCGCTCAAGCAGATTGCCGCCGCAGTCGCCGAGCTTCGGGCGCACGCGCGGTGTAACGGCAAGGTCGCGCTGACCGGCTACTGCATGGGCGGCGCACTCACGTTCCGCGCGGCCGCCGAGATCCGCGGGCTGGCCTGCACCGTCCCGTTCTACGGGCTCCCCGGCGATGGCGAGTGGTCCAAGGTCGACGCGCCGATCCAGGCGCACTTCGCGAGCGAGGACGACTGGGCCACGGTTGCGGGCGCACAGAAGATCAAGGACGCCGTGCCGGTCGCGATGGAGCTCCACGTCTACGAGGCGAAGCACGCGTTCTGTAACGAGCGCCGCCCCGAGGTCTACGACGCCGAGGCCGCGGCAACGGCGTGGCAGCGCGCCGTCGCGTTCATCCGCGCGAACGCCGCGTAGCTACAAACAGGTCAGGTGGCCCGCGGCGGTGCAGATCTGCGCCGCCGTTCGCGCGACGTTCCACATCCGCAGCTGATCGATCGTTCCGATCAGCTGCTCGCCGCTCGGGCTGTTGCCGGCGATCACCGTTCCGAGCGTATCGCCGGTGCCGAGCGGGCCTGTGCCGGTGGCCGTCGCCACCTGCACGCCGTCGATGTAGACGGTGGTCGTCGAGCCGTCCGCCGCGCATGCGATGTGCGTCCACGCGTTGAGTGGGAACGCGACGGAAACCTGGACGGAGACGCCCATCACGCACTGCAGGCCGGTGGGATTGAGAAAAATGCCGTAGGCATTTCCGCTGTCGATCACGCCCATGCGCCCCGTGGCGGGCAACAGGGTCGGCCGGATCCACGCCTCGACGGTCAGGTTCGGCGGCTCGAGCGAGGCGCGATCACCGGTGGTGATCAAGCTGCTCGTGGTCAGCGTCAGCCCGGTTCCGACCTTGCCGGTAGCGAACCCTCCGGTCGAGGTGTCCGCGGTGTTGCTCGGAATCGAACCCGAGCCATCGGTGCCGTTACCTTCGAACTCCCAGCACGCGACGAGGGTCGCGTCGGCCGGATTGCAAAATGCCGTGTTGGAACCATCGATCGACGAATCGACCGAAGCATCGATGATCCCGCCGTCCCCCACACAGGTGTTGGACTTGTCGCCCGCGAATCCCCCGTACTTGCGGCCACTCGCGCAACCGGAATCGGGGAAGCTGCAGCGACCGTCGGTCTCGCAGCGACCGCCGCTCGGACCACCGCTGCACTGATCGTGGTCGGTGCAGGCGAACTCGCCGCCACCAAACGGACTGCACGCGCACGCGAGGACCACGCATGCGACGGCGCCCAGGCGCCCGACCAAGGCCATCGTTTTCATTGTACTGCACCCCGGGAGCTTTTCGTCTATCGTAAAGCTGGGGAGACGTTCGTCTCCGGTCCGTTGTTGCGTGGCAGATTTAGCACTGCGTTCGCGGTTTCTTGCTCCGGGTGACCGGCTCGGCAAGTTCGACCTGATCCGACAGGTCGCCGTCGGCGGCATGGCCGAGCTCTACCTCGCGCGCACGATGGGAATCGAAGGGTTCGAGAAGCTAGTCGTCGTGAAGCGGATCCTCCCGCAGTACGCCGAGAACCAGAGCTTCGTGAACATGTTCCTCAACGAGGCGCGCCTGTCGGCGACGCTTCACCACCCGAACATCACGCAGGTCTACGACATCGGCGTCGAGAACGGCGACTACTTCTTCTCGATGGAGTACGTGCACGGCGAGGATCTCGGCCGCACGATCGTCACCGCGACCGAGAACGGCGTCTCGATCTTGCTCGACTCCGCGCTCACGCTGATCGTCGGGCTGTGCGCCGGCCTCCACTACGCGCACGAGAAGGCAGGCGCCGACGGCACGCCGCTCGATGTCGTGCATCGCGACGTCTCGCCCTCGAACGTCCTCGTCAGCTACGAAGGCGGCGTCAAACTCGTGGATTTCGGCATCGCGCGCGCCGGCAGTCAGCCCGCGCAGACGAAGGGGGGGCTCAAGGGGAAGATCGCGTACATGTCTCCCGAGCAATGCCGGGGCAAGGCGGTGCTCGACCGGCGCAGCGACGTGTTCTCGATCGGCACGATCCTCTACGAGCTGACGACCGGCCAGCTGCCGTTCACCGACGAGACCGAGTACGGCGTGCTCAATCAGATCGTCAACACCGACGCCGCGCGGCCCTCGACGATCATGCCGACCTATCCGCCCGCGCTCGAAACCATCGTCATGAAGGCGCTCGCGCGCGATGTCGAGCAGCGCTACGCGACGGCGCGAGAGCTCCAGAGTCAGCTCGAGGACTTCGCGCACGAAAATCGCCTTCGCGTGTCGCCACTGGTGCTCGCCCGTCTGATGTCGACGCTGTTCCCGGCACGCCTCGAAGAGTGGGATCACGCGCGCGCACAAGGTGCGTTCTTCGTCGAACAGCACGTCGTTCGCACGCTGATCGAGAGCGGCAAGACGTCGGACAACACCAACGTCGCCGGGCAGCTCGCGAAGAGGCTCGCGACCGGACCGTCTCCGGTGATCGCGATACCACCCGACGAGGAGCCGACCGCGGTCACCGCGATGACGCCGATGGACGACCTTCCGGACGACGCTGCGCCGCTCGAGCCGGAGTCCGCATCGCCGTTCTTCGACGGAATCTCGGCCGCAGCGCACAGCGCGGGCCCCCCGCGGACCCCGACGCTAGCAGGTCCAGGACCCGCGGCTCCGACGCTGATCCAGACGCTCGCAGGTGCCGGCCCCGAAGCTCCTCCCGCGCGGCAGACCGCGGCAGCACCCGCGAGATCGCACGTTCCACGCGCGCAGACGCCGATCCCCGGCGGTGTACCGATCACGGGCGCAGCAACGCCGCCAAAGCCCATCGCATCCGCCAAGCCCGCGCCCGCTCGCTCGCAGAGATCTGCTGGCGGTGGCGTGCTCGTCTCGAATCCAAGCACGGCCGCCGACAGCGCTCCTGTGATGGCGTCGCCGAGCATCGACGTCACCGAGCGGGTGCGGATCCCGACACCGCTGCCGACCCGGATCGACGACGTGTTCGGAGCGAAGCCGAAGCGGTCGCGCGTTCCGCTGGTGATCGGTGCGCTTGCCACCGTCGCGCTCGGCACGGCGCTCACGCTCGCGATGCTCGGGGATTCGTCCTCGAAGGAAACCAAGACCACCGCGCCCGCCGCGGCCCCCGGTCCCGAGACCGCAGAGTCAGTCGCTGCGGAGCCAGTCGCTGCGGAGCCAGTCGTCGAGCCGGTCCCCGCACAGCCGGTCCCCGCACAGCCGGTCGTCGCCGAGCCGGTCCCGGCCCGGCCTGCCCTCACCGTGGTCAGACCGGTGGTCGCCGCGAAGCCTGTCGTCGTGAACCGACCGAGGACACAGCCCAAGATCAAGCCGACGAAGAAGCCTCCGGAGATCGCGGCGCCGCCGAAATCCGAACCGAAACCAAAGAAGGAGTCTGCATGGAACGACGACTCGCCGTTCATGCCCGTGCGCATCGAAAAGCGCTGAGCGGGCTCCTCGCGGCTGCCGTCCTGCTGACGGGGGCGCCACTCGCGTCCGCCGCGCCGAAGACGCCCGAGGCCAAGGCTGCATTCGATCGCGGCGTCGCCGCGTACACTGCGAACGACTACGCAGCGGCCAGCGAGGCACTCGGCGAGTCGTACGCGCTCGAACCGGATGTCGAGACGCTGTTCGCGTGGGCCCAGACCGAGCGGAAGCTCGAGCGCTGCGACAAAGCGAGCGAGCTCTACGGCAAGCTGCTCGCGTACGACCTTCCCGACGAGAACAAGGCGGCAATCCGCACCAAGCTCGAGGAGTGCAAAGCCATCATGGCCGCGCAGAAGCCCGTCGAGCCGCACCCGCCGGTGCCTGCACCGACACCTGCGCCGACGCCTCGACCGCCTCCGCTCGACGACCCGCTTCCAATCTCGACCACGCGCGCGTGGTGGAAGGATCCGGTCGGCGGCGCGCTGGTCGGCGTCGGGGTGGTCGGTCTCGGCGTCGGCGGCTACCTCCTGATGTCCGCGAGCTCGCTCGATGCGGACAAAGAAAATGCGACGAGCTACGGCGAGTTCCAGCGCCTCGAGGACAAGGCCACGTCACGCGGCACGCTCGGCGTCATCGCGGCTGCCGGCGGTGGTGCGCTGATCGTCGCTGGCATCGTCTGGTACGCGACGCGCGGCGGTGACGAACGCCCGCCGCAGGTCACCGGCTGGATCACGGCCGATGGTGGCGGCGTTGCCGCGACCGGTCGGTTCTAGCGGTCAGCCGATTTCTTCGGCGTACGTCATCACGAGGTACATCACCGCTTCGGTGCGTCCCGCGTTGCGATACGCATGCGGCGTATCAGCCTCGAACAGAATCGAATCGCCGGCGTCGAGCCGGTGCGTATCGCCAGCAACATCGATCTCGATCGCGCCCGCCGTGAGGACGAGATTCTCCGACGTACCCGGCGGATGCGCGTCCGCGTCCTCTACGCTGCCGGGCGCGAGCCGCAGCTCGTAGAATTCGACGCGTCGCGGCTCGTCGAACGGGAACAGCGCGCGCGAGCTGAAGCTGCGGTCCTTGCTCGTGAGGATCTTCGACTCCGACGAGCGGAGGACGAGCGCGCCGGACTGAGTGCGTGCGCTGATCAGCGCGGAGAACGTCACCTCGAGCGCGCGGGCGATCTTCCACAGGACGTTGATGGTCGGCGCCGACTGACCGAGCTCGATCTGTCCGAGCATCGCGCGCGACACGCCGGAGATCTGGGCCAGCCGCTCGAGCGACAGGCCGCGCCGCGTGCGCAAGCGGCGGAGGTTGGTGCCGACGACAGGAGCCAGATCCGTTTGCTGCGCGGCGGCACCGGGCGCATTCGAGGCCTGGGCAGAAGCAACGGGTGACACAGCGGGCGCGGCCTCGTCGGGGCCTTTCTTGGACGCGGCTTTCTTCTTCGTCAGGCTCAAACCGAGGGCACTATACCCGATGTCTGTTTTAGCGGAAGGTCCGCCGTCAGCTGCCGTGCGCCGCGGAGCTCGGGCTGCCGTACGCCGACTCGCCGTGGAGCGCACCGTCGAGACCCTCGTGCTCGACCTCCTGATCGACGCGTAGCCCGACGACGAGATCGATCCCCTTGAGCAGGACGAACGTGACGACCGCAGACCATGCGCCCGCGGCACCGATCGCGATCGCTTGCTTGCCGAGAAGCTCGAGGCCGCCGGAGTTGCCACCGTACGCCGCCCGCGCGAACACGCCGGTCAGCAGGGCGCCGGTCGCGCCGCCGATGCCATGCACACCGAACGCATCGAGTGCGTCGTCGTAGCCGAGACGCGACTTCATGAGCACCGCGCCGTAGCAGACGCCGCCCGCGATCGCGCCGATCGCAATCGCTGCCATCGGTGACACGAAGCCTGCGGCCGGCGTGATCGCGACAAGCCCGGCGACAATGCCCGAGGCGGCGCCGAGCATCGTGGCTTTCTTGATCCGCGCGCCTTCGACGAGGCACCAGGTCAGCGCGCCGGCGGCTGCCGCGAGGTGCGTGTTCGCGAGCGCGAGAGCGGCGCGGCCGTCGCCGAGTGACGCGGATCCGGCGTTGAAGCCGAACCAGCCGAACCACAGGATACCGGCACCGAGGACGGTCATCGTCAGGTCATGCGGTGGGTGGCGAGTCGTCGGGTAGCCCTTGCGCTTGCCGAGGACGAGCGCGACCACGAGCGCCGAGATGCCCGAGGACAGGTGGACGACCGTGCCGCCCGCGAAGTCGATCGCGCCGAGCTCGAGGAGCCAGCCGCCCGTTCCCCACGACCAGTGCGCGATCGGATCGTAGACGACCGTCGCCCACAGCACCGTGAACAGCGCATACGCCGAGAACTTCATGCGCTCGGCGTAGGCGCCGGAGATCAGAGCAGGCGCGATCAGCGCGAACATGCACTGGTAGATCATGAACGCGAGGTGCGGGACCGAGCTCGAGGCCGCGGCGTTCGTTGCGCCCGCGGCCTCCATCCCGACTCCGTCGAGGCCGATGAAGTCGAACCCTCCGATCACGCCGTGCCAGCTCGTCCCGAAGCACAGGCTGTACCCGACCAGCGCGAACTGAATCGTCACGAGCGCGAGCGAGAAGAAGCTGTGCATGAACGTCGAGAGGACGTTCTTGCCCTGCACCATGCCGCCGTAGAACAGCGCGAGGGCCGGTGTCATCAACATGACCATCGCCGCCGAGACCAGCAGCCATGCGGTGTCGCCTGTGCTCATGCCTCGACTGTCGGGGGGAGCATGTTTCCGGCGCGTAACCGGCGCGAAACTTTTCAGATCCGAGCGCGGGTCACTTCGTGCCGAACAGACGATCGCCGGCGTCGCCGAGGCCGGGGACGATGTAGCTCTTCTCGTTGAGCCGCTCGTCGATCGCGGCCGTGTAAATCGGGATATCGGGATGCGACGCGTGGAACGTCTTGATCCCCTCGGGGCAGGTCAGCAGGCAGACGAACTTGATCGAGCGCGGACCGCTCGCCTTGATCCGGTCGACCGCCGCGACGGCGGAGTTGCCGGTAGCGAGCATCGGATCGACCACGATCGTGTCGCGCTCTCCCATGCTCTCCGGGATCTTGAAATAATACTCCACCGGCTCGAGCGTCTTGGGGTCGCGATACAGGCCGATGTGGCCGACGCGTGCCGACGGCAGAATGTCGAGCATCCCCTGGAGGATCCCGGTGCCGGCGCGGAGGATCGAGATGATCACGATCTTCTTGCCGTCGAGGACGGGCGCTTTCATCGGCGCAACCGGCGTCACGATGTCGATCGTGGTGGTCGGGAAGTCCCGGCACACCTCGTAGGCCAGGAGCATGCTGATCTCGCGCAGCAAGTTTCGGAACGTGCTCGTGCTGGTCTCCCGGTTCCGCATCAGCGTGAGCTTGTGCTGAACGAGCGGATGGTCGATGACGTGGACCTTGCCTGCCATGGGGCAGGACCCTACAACAGCCGAGCGGCAGCTCTGCGGTCAACGATGCGCGATCTGCGACGCGTTGTTCGCGGCTTCGGCAGCAGTGCCGACCGAGCTGACCGAGACGATCGCGGCGAGCGCGACGAGGGCCGAGAAGACGAGGTCGCGAGCAAAGCTCTTCTGCTGGCGGGTGGCGATGGTCTGGAGGCGGTTCGACATGGCGGACTCTCGTTTCTGCGCGGCAACTCCGCACGAGATGTCCTTGTGCTACCGGCGAGCCAAGTAGAACCGACGCCATTCCGGCTGGTTAGCTCGGTAAACCGGGGGCCGCGACCTGTCGCACCGATCGTCGCACCACGGCCGCTGTCGCAGGCTGCCGCGCTGGCGTCAACCCACGCCGATCGCGAGGGGATGCTCGGCGTTGCCCGTGAGGCGGAGCGCGGGCGGCGGCGCCTCGCGGAAGTGGCGCTCGACCGCGGACGGCTCATCGGCGGCATCGAGCATGATCAAGCCGGCGACCGACACGGTCATGCCGGGCGCCACGATCGTCTCCTCGAACCTCGCCCGCGGAGCCTCGCGGATCGAGACGCCTTGCGAGAGGAGGAACTGTTCGCGCCGCGACCGGTCCCCGTTGCCAAGAGCGAGGGCCGGTAGATCGAGCAGCGCATGCGTGCCATCGACGAGCACCGTGCCCTGGTCGCCGCGATCGATCACGAACGGAGACAACCGGATCGCCTCGTGTCGCCCGCGTCGCGCTTCGCGCCGGACCAGCCACGACGTCGCATCGGCGCGCGACCGGTAGACCACGCACTCGCATCCCGACAGCGGCGCCGTGAGCGGCTCGA
>JAYUYE010000818.1:0-3292 GCA_043752985.1 Myxococcales bacterium | reverse complement strand
GTAGCGCGGCGCAGACCTCACCGAGCGCTGCTCGCAGGCTGACAGGCGCGACGGTCGC
Organism: Myxococcales bacterium; assembly: GCA_043752985.1. Classification (GTDB taxonomy): domain Bacteria; phylum Myxococcota_A; class Polyangia; order Haliangiales; family Haliangiaceae; genus JABFXX01. The sequence goes on along the minus strand of JAYUYE010000818.1, from coordinate 3,234 downwards.
AGGCGTGGCCACGGCCGTAGCGTACCAAACACCGGTGGTTCGTCAGCCGGCTGACCACACGACGAACGCGGACCACGCTTGCCAGGCGGCGATCGCAAGTGCGGAAAACCCGAGGACGGCAACCGCCTGCCGGATCCGGGGCCGGTTCGGCGCGGCAGGTTCCGTGCGGACCATCAGGTCCGGCGCCAGGGAACCGGTCGGCTCGGCGGGAAACAGCTCGATGACCACGCTCGGCTCGTCGATCTCGAGGCTCGACTCGAGGGTCACGAGGCTCGACTCGAGGGTCACGAGGCTCGTCTCGCCGGTCTGGATCGGGGAGCTGCCGCGCTCGATCCACTCACGAATTCGCTGACCGCCCACCGCGGCGCCGAGAGTGCGCGCGACGCCGGCGAGTGCCGTGCGCATCGCGCTCGCGGTCTGCCAGCGTGCGGCCGGATCGCGCTGGAGCGCGGTCATCACGACGTCGTCGAGATCGGGCGACACATCGGAGTTGGCGCGAGACGGCGGCGCGATCGCGCACTCCCGTACCGCGACCAGGGTCGCGAAGTCGGAGTCGCCGCGGAATAGCCGCTGGCCGGAGAGGAGCTCGTGAGCGATCACGCCGATCGCGAACAGATCGGCGCGGGCGTCGAGCTGACCGCGCGTGTACTCGGGCGCGATGTAGCCGAACTTGCCCTTGATGACGCCGGCGCTCGTGCGCACGGAGGCGGTCGCCCGCGCGATGCCGAAGTCGATCAGCTTGACCATGCCGGCGTTCGCGATGATCACGTTCGACGGCGACACATCGCGATGGATGATGCCGAGCGGGACTCCGGCGTCGTCACACAGGTTGTGCGCGTGATCGAGCGCGTCGCACAGCTGGATCAGAATCTCGACGATGATCGGGATCGGGATCGCGATGCCCGTCTTGCGCGCGCGATGCATCATCTGCTGGAGCGTCGGACCGGGGACCAGCTCCATCGCGATGTAGTAGGTCGAGCCGACCTTGCCGAAGTCGTAGGCCTGCGCGATGTGGTCGTGGCGGAGGCGGCTCGCGAGCTGCGCCTCGGTCACGAACGATTGCAGGAAGCTCGGATCGTCCGACAGGCTGTCGAACATCCGCTTGAGCGCGACCGGCTTGGAGAATCCCTCGATGCCGCGCTGCTCCGCGCGATGCACGCTCGCCATTCCGCCGGCGCCGATCTGCTCGTGCACGATGTACGGTCCGAACGGCTCGCCGGAGCTGACGCGCGGCTGGGTTCCGCGGGCAATCCGGGCCGGTGGACGGGGCGGCTCCGGGGTAGCCAGACGCAGGTCCGGGACGAGGTCGACCGAGGACAGCCCGCCCATGTCGTCGTGCCGCTTGGCCCTGGTCCGCATCCCCGAGCCAGGTGGTTCACGGAGCGTGCCACCGATGATGGCGCGCAAGCCCGCAGGTCCTTTGGGCGCCGGTCAGGTGAGTGGGGGCACGGGAGACGAGTCCGGCCCCCACCCCGCTAGTTGTCGCCGAACGACAGCGCGGTCACGTCGAGCCAGCCATCCCACGCCCGGACGCCTTTGACCCGCTTGTGAACCAGGCCCTGCGGGGCATCGGCGACCACGCCGGCAAGAGTCCAGCTCTCGGCGAGACCGGCCGCCAGATCGACGGCCAGCTTCGCGCGCTCGGCGGGATCCCAGGCAGCGCCCATCGCGTCGAGCGTGCGATCGATCCGAGGCGACTGCGCGTGATGCGGATGCTTGCTGCCGAGGAGCGGCGTGACGTCCATGTCGACCATCCCGGAGTACACGAGCTCGGCGAGATCGTAGGTGCCGTCCGCCAGGTGCTTGTCCATCCACGACTCGCCGCCGGTCTTGATCTCGATCACGGCACCGATCCGGCGTGCGGCCTCGATGAAGTAGTCGCGCGGCACCTTGATCGGTGGCGCCGAGGCATCCTTGGGCTGTGGCTTCTCACCGCCGAGCATCGTCAGCCGCAGCCCGATGCCCGCGCGATCGCGAATTCCATCCTTGTCGGAGTCGGTCCAGCCTGCTGCATCGAGCAGCTTCGCAGCAGCTGCCGGATCAAAGTCAGGCACGACCGACTCGGGGCCGCTGACGAGGCCGCTCGGCCAGATCGGCCACAGCGCGGGGCGGGCGAGGCCATCGAACACGCGCTTCGCGATCGAGCGGCGGTCGATCAAGAGGCCGAGCGCATGGCGAACGCGTGCATCGTCGAGCGGAGCACGCGACGCGTTGAAGGAGATATAGCGGAGCCGCGGCGACGACAGCTCGAGCGGCCGGAACGACGCTGCGATCCCGGGTGCGCTCGCCTGCTCGGGCCAGTGCGCGGGGATCAGCGCCGGGATGATGTCGAGGTCGCCGCGCTTGGCATCCTTGAGCGCGATCGCGGCATCTGGCTGATGGACGTACTCGATGTCCGCGATCGTGACGGCCTTGCCCCAGTAGCGCGGGCTCCTCGTCAGGTGGACGATGCCGCCCTTGTTCGAGATGAACTTGTAAGGTCCGGTGCCGACGAGCACTCCGCCGGCGAGCAAGCTCCCCTCGTAGATGTGCATCGGCACGATCGGGATCTCGGCGAGCGCGCGAAGCACGTACGCGCTCGGCCGCTTGAGGACGAGCCTGACCTCGTGCGAGGTGATGAGCTCGACCGCGAACACGTCATCGAGCATCGTCCGCAGGTGATCGATCCCGCGCCGCGGATCGCGGATCGCGTCGAGCGTGAACTGAACATCGACCGACGACATGGTCTGGCCGTCGTGGAATTTGACCCCGGTCTCGAGCTGGATCCGGATCTCGAGCTGCGAGGGCATCACCCGCCATGACTGCGCGAGGCCCGGCGCGTAGCGGCCTGCTACCTGGCCCGGCTCGGGAGGCAGATAGCGAATCAGCGGCTCGAACACGGTGCCCATCGTGATCCGGCGCGCCCAGGCCGACGGCGCGACCAGCGGGTTGAGCCGGCCCGGGTCGGTGTCGACGTGAACTCGCAGGGTATGGCCACGCGCCGCGCGGACCTCGGCGGCGGCAGACACGTCGGCGAGCGCGGGCGAGCTCGGCGCGCGGGCTGCCTCGGCGGTCGGATCCGGGGCATGACGCCACGGCTTGACCCGAGCCGGCGAGTCGCATGCGAGCAGGCCTAAGATCGCCGAGAGGACGGCTACTTGAGTGCCCCTGGTCAGCATGTTATGACCGGCACCATGTCGCACACCACGGGGCTGCGCACCGTCCTGCTTTGTCTCCTGCCGCTCGGATCGCTCT
>JAYUYE010000817.1:0-3298 GCA_043752985.1 Myxococcales bacterium | reverse complement strand
TGTCCACGGCGACGACGACGACGACGACGACGACGACGACGACGACGACGACGACAATGATCGATGAGGGCGGTCGTCGTGGAGGGTCTTCTTGCCCTGGAGCTTTGCGATCCATCGCGGCAACGCCTCGCCGCGATTCGCCGTCTCGACGATGATCCGTCCGTCTTTGTCGATGTCGATCGTCGTCTTGACGCATCGCCCGCGTACGTAGTCAGCGTGGAAATGCAGTCGTCTGCATTCGTACGAGAGCTGCTCCAGCATGTCACCGTCCAATCTCCGGCCACCTCCGTCACGCGCACGCGGCTGGTAGCGGGTCGACTGGCGTCAGGACGCCGCGTGTACGGCGTTGAGCTCTGCGCTTTGCGGCCGTGGGTGGCAGCGGATCCGGCGGATCGGCCTCGAGGATCGGATGCGATTCCAGGCCCCATCGGTCCCAGAGACCAACTCATGACCGCTTCGGGATCTGGTACGCCCGCTTGAGCTTTCGATCACGCGGCCCTTTGACGATGGCTCCGAGAGCCTCGTTTGCAACGTCGTCGGAAGTGCCCTCGAGTGATCTCGTAAAAAGCGCACGCGAGATGACGATCGAGGCTCCCGGCAAAATACACTGAGCTCGTGACCACCTCGGCGGCCCGTATTGCGCGCGTCGATGCGTGGTGGAAGGCGCCGGTCCCGGCTGCCCGCGTCTATGCACTGGCCGCTGCCATGGGCCTTGCGACGTACATCATCGTCTACGGCTGGGGAAACCTGGTCGGTACCGACCCGTACTGGACGATGCCGCAGACGGACCAGCGCATGTTCCTGATGGGGTTTCGCTACTTTCTCCAAGCAGACTGGCACTGGCCGGTTTTCGTGAACCACGCCATTGATGCTCCCTACGCTACGAGCGTCGCGTTCTCGGACTGCATCCCGATCTGGGCGCTCTTCAACAAGGCGTTCGCCACGCTCGTTCCACCGTGGGAATCCTTCAGTACGAGCGCGTACCTCGGCCTCTGGCACGGGCTGGCCTATGCGCTGCAAGCCTGCTTCGGGGTCGCTTGTCTCCGGGCTCTCGGACATCGGAGCTGGCGGACGGGCATCGTGACGGCGCTGTTCTTCGTCGCGGTTCCCGCGTGGATCTTTCGCTTCGGGCATTCGGCGCTGTCAGCGCACTGGGTCGAGTTGTGGGCGATCTCGCTCTATCTGCGCACGCCCGCAGGGAGTTCCACCCCGCGAGCACTCGGCGTCGCGAAGCTCGCACAGCTCGTCGTCGCATCGCTGATCACGCCGTATCACCCGGTCATGTCGTTCGGCGTTTTCTTCGCCTCGCTTCTCCGGTCACGCGATGCACGAACGATCGCGATCTGGCTACCGCTCGGCCTGGCTTGTGTCGCGCTGGCGACCTGGTTCGCCGGGTACTTCTCGGGCGAAGGCGCAGTCGCGCAGTGGGGCTTTGCGAAGCAGAGCACCAACGTTTTGTCGTGGTTGGTGCCGGTGCGCAGCGGGCTCATCGGCGACGGTCGATGGGTCGCGAACGTCCTGGCGACGGACTGGCAGTGGGAGGGATACGCGTACCTGGGACTCGGGTTCCTGGTCCTGCTTGCCCTGTTCCTTCCACACATCCGATCGCTCCGTGGAGTGATCGAACGTCACGTCTTCCTGTTCGCGGTCGCCCTCGCCTTCTGGTTGCTCGCGCTCTCGAACCACATCTACTTCGGCTCCCACGAGATCGCGACGTACTCGATCCCGTCCTTTCTTCGTTGGATCCCGAGTCAGTTCCGCGCCCCGGGCAGGTTCGTGTGGATCCCGATGTACGTGCTCATGATCTTCTTGCTGCACTGGGCGTTTACCCGGTTCTCGACGGGACGCCGGTTCGCCGGCCTGGTGGGTTTGGTTGTCGTGCAGTTGATCGACGCGCGTGGCGACTGGGCACTTCAGCGCGCGTCGACGGAGGGTCCACGAGCAGTGGTTCTGGATCTCGACAAGTGGCGGCCCTTGGTCCACGCGCACGACGAGGTGTTCATCCACCCGACCTTCGCGTGCATGCCAGGCGGCGATGAGATTCCATGGCTAAACGATGTCGCCACGGGCGTTCAGATGCTCGCCTCCGAGCGCGGCATGCCGATCAACGGCACGTACAGCACACGAACCAGGCGCAAGTGCGATGTCGAGGAACGTGCGTGGCCCGATCTCGAACTTCGTCCCGGAGCGGTGTACGTGTTGCTCCCGCAGGCGCGGGCGGTTGCTACGCGATTCGAAGCTGGCGGTGGGAAATGCGGAGCGTTCGAGACGGTGCGCGTTTGCTCGACAAACGAGGCAGTGATCTCCACCGCGATCCAGGTTGGTATCCTGCGACCAACGGCAGACTAGAGACGACGATCTGGCGCGTCACTACGCACTGGATGGAGTCCTCACTGCACTCGACAAGGCACGCCAGGCAGGCAAGGTTCGCTTCGTGGGCTTCACGGGACACAAGGATCCCGCCATTCATCTCGACATGCTCGAGCGCGGATACGCGTTCGACACCTGTCAGCTCCCGCTCAACTGCTTCGATGGCACCGGGTTTAGGAGCTTCGAGCGCCAGGTCCTTCCTGTGCTCGCAAAACGTGGGATCGCCGCGCTCGGAATGAAGTCGATGAGTGGCCAGGGTGAGTCGATCAAGAAGGGCGCAGTCACCCCGGCAGACGCACTCGGCTACGCGATGAGTCTGCCGATCGCGTCCGTCGTGACCGGCATCGATTCAGTGGCGGTGTTGCATCAGAATCTGAACCTGGCCGGCGGGTTCGAGCCCTGGTTATCGGAAGCGATGCAAGCGCTTCGCGATCGCGTTCGCCCCCTCGCCGCCGACGGACGCTTCGAGTTGTCCAAGACGTCGAAGAAGTACGATGGGAAACCAGGGCGCGAGCAGCATGGGTTCCCTCCACCGGACGAGCTCGACGGCTGAATCGTCAGGCACGGGAAGCGCGACGCATGCCAGCCGTCAGGACGGCGCGTGCATGGCGCCGAGCTCCGCGCGCTCGGCGGCCGTGGGAAGCAGCGGATCCGGTGGATCGCGCTCGAGGATCGGATGCGAGTCCGCATCGACCGTCTTGCCCCGCGACTTCACCTTTGCCGTGACCACACCGGCGGCGTCGAGCAGCTCGGCCGCCGGGAGCAGGGCGGCCTGCGCGAGCAGACGGGCCTGGCGAACCGCGAGCTCGACGCCACGGCCCGCATTCGCCAGCTCGACGCGGAGTGGCGCGGCCGCCTTGTCGTCGAGCGGCGGGTCGACGAACACGCTGCGCCACGTGCCAATTGCGGCTCCGAGCGCCTTCACGGT
>JAYUYE010000816.1:0-17150 GCA_043752985.1 Myxococcales bacterium | reverse complement strand
GGCAAGGTCGTGAACTTCGCGACATTCGCGGGACAGGGAGCCAGCGCGCTGGCGCTGCAGCTCGACATGACACCGGCCGACGCGAAGGAGCTCATCGTGCGGTTCGATCGCCGGTACTCGCAGGTCCGCGCGTTTCAGGACGAGCAGCTGCGGCTCGCGCGCGAGCGCGGCTACATCGTGACGCTCGGGGGACGGAAGTGGCCGATCGGTGGTCTCGAGTCGCTCGATCCCCATGATCGCTCGTACGCGGAGCGACTCGCTCGGCGCGCCACACACGAGGGCTCGGTGGCGGACGTCTCGAGACGCGCGCTGCTCGAGGCCGACCGCGCGCTGATTCGCGAAGGACTCGGCGCGGTGCCGCTCCTGCAGGTCCTCGATGAAGTGCTCTTCGAGGTGCCGGAGGCCGAGCTCGAGATCGCGGCGCGCGTGACGAGCACGGCGATGCGAAACGCCTTTGACCTCGAGGTCCCGCTGGTCGTCGGCGTTGAAGCCGGGCGCACGTGGGCAGACCTCGAGCGCGTCGAGTAGAGTGCCCCGGCGTGCTGTTGTTCAAGAAGGCGTTCTTTGCCGGCCTGCAGAGCGGGTCGATCACGCTGACGTTCCGGCGCTGGGCCAAGCCGCACGTCAAGCCGGGCGGCCGTTACCGCTGTCATCCGATCGGTGTGCTCGAGGTCGACGGGATCACGAAGCTGACCGCGAGTCAGATCACCGAGATAGATGCGACGCGTGCGGGATTTGCTTCTCGCGAAGCACTGCACAGCTATCTCGCCGAGCTCGGCCCCATCGAGGATACGACCGAGCTGTGGCGGGTCGAGCTGCATCATGGCGGCGATGGTGATCGCGTCGGCCTCGCACTCGAGGCCGAGCTCACCCCCGATGACGTCGCGACGATCACCGACAAGCTCGCCCGCATGGATCGTACGACCCCGTGGACGAAGCGCACCCTGGCGCTGATCGCAAAGCGTCCGCGAATCGCAGCGTCGAAGCTCGCGCTCGAGGTGAAGCGGCCGACCCTCGACTTCAAAACGGATGTCCGCAAGCTCAAGAAGCTCGGCCTGACCCAGAGCTTCGAGGTCGGTTACGAGATTTCGCCACGCGGCCTGGCCTACCTCGCGGCGAAACTTCGAAAGCGGCGGTAGTCACCCGGTCGCGCGTCGCACGAGGTTCGCGAGTGCCTGAAGCGCGTCGGTGGCGGTGAAGATTCCTTCGACGCCGTGCCCGCCGCGAACGATGACGCAGTCGCGCTTGCGTTTCAGCATGAGATCCGACACCTGGTCGAGCGGCGTCTCACCCCAGACATCGAGGGGACTCTCCATCACGTGGGACACCTCGACACAGTGCAGATCGACGCCCGGGAGAGCGCCGATCACGGTGATGTCACGATCTGCGAGGACACCGACGAGGCGACCGCCATCGAGCACGGGGAGATGGCGAATCTCGTGCCGATGCATGAGGTCGTGCGCGCGTCGCAGCGAATCTGTCGAAGCTACGGAGTAGGGCTCCCGCGTCATGAACTGGCTCACGGTTGGCATCAGCATGTCTCGTGTTCTGCACTCGATGTGCCTCCCCTGGAGCCGCAAGATGCGCAGGGCTTGCGCGGTCCGAACCAGCGCGCGCAACCTCTGCGGGCAACGACGCGAATCTGACCGAGCGTGCGTTGGCGCGCAACGTGAAGGACCAGGTGGCATGACCATCGCTCGGACCATCCTGGTTCCCACCGACTTCAGCGAGCACGCCGATCAGGCTCTCGCGTATGCGGTGGACCTCGCGACGCAACTCGGCGCGACGGTTCATCTCGTCCACGCCATCTCCGTTCCTGCGGTGGGGATCCCCGAGCTCGGCGTCGCCTACAGCTCCGTGACGATGGAGAACGCCGTCGACGCGGCGCAGAAGGAGCTGGAAGCGCGGGCGGCTCGCCTTCGTGACCGCGTATCGCTCGGTCCCGTACGGGTCGAGGTCGGTGACGCGCGCGACGTGATCGATCGTGCCGCCGAAACGCTCAGCGCTGATCTCATCGTGATGGGGACCCATGGCCGCCGCGGCCTCCGTCGAATGCTGCTGGGCAGCGTCGCCGAGGCGGTCGTTCGCTCCGCGCCGTGTCCCGTCCTCACCGTTCGTACCAAGAAGTCCTGATTCACCCGCTCACGAGGAGGTTTTGATGTCCGCTCTCCAATCCATCCAGGTTGTCGTCGCGTACGACTTCTCTCCAAGCTCCGCGGAAGCGCTGGGCCGCGCGGTCGATCTGGCGGCGCGCGAGCCCGGCCACGTCCTCCACGTCCTTGCGGTCCTCGACCCACACGATCGCGTGATGATCGACGGTCAGCTCGAGTCACCGACGTACGAGTCGGCGGACAAGTTCCGCAAGCAGGTCACGGAGCACGTCACCGCGGCATTTGCAGGTCGTCCGACCGCAGGCGACGTCGAGTTCTTCATCCATGCCCGGATCGGCAAGGTTGCCACCGTGATCCTCGCCCTCGCGGCGGAGGTGGGTGCTGACCTGATCTTCGTCGGGTCGCACGGCAAGACCGGCGTCGAGCGGTTCGTGCTCGGATCCGTCTCCGAGCGGGTCGTTCGCGAGGCTGGATGTCCAGTGTTGGTCGCGCGCCCGAAGACCTATGGCGATGTCGAGCGCTTGAAGGTGGTCGAATTCGAGCACGCGCGGACGCCGCATCGCGAACCCCACATCTACAGCGCCGAGACCCGGCAGGTGAACCTGCGGCCCGACGCGTGGCCGAACGGATAGACCTCCCTCGCTCTCGTGACGCGGTTGCTCCGCGGGTACACATGACAGCGTCGGGGATGGACGCTATGGTCGAGGCGCATGGGTAGTAGCGCGCGGATCCTCGTTGTCGACGACAATGCTGAGAACCGTGCGCTGGCGCAGGCCACGCTTGAAGACGAGGGCTACCAGGTCGAGCTAGCGAACACTGGCGCTGCAGGAATCGAGGCGTTCTCGCACAGTCGTCCTGATTGCATTCTCCTCGACGTGCGAATGCCCGGCATCGACGGTCTCGCCGCGTGCACGCAGATCCGCGCATTGCCGGGCGGTGAGCAGGTTGCGATCGTGTTCGTCACAGCACAGCGCGAGGTCGAGACCTTCGATCGCGCGGTCGCTGCAGGGGGTGACGACTTCCTGACCAAGCCGTTTCGCCCGAGCGAGCTCGTGGTCCGGGTGCAGGCGGCGCTGCGCGCGCGGGTGCTCGCGGGAGAGCGATCGGACCTCTACAAGGAGATCAAGCGGCAGCGCGATGCGCTCCAGCGGATCCAGCTGCACAGGGAGCAGCTCGCGGGCTTCCTGGTTCACGACTTCAAGAACCCGGTCGGCGCGATCGAGCTCCAGGCGTTGCGCGTGCTTCGCGATCCCGAAGCGAGCGAGCGCTCCCGCAATGCGGCCAACGCGATCCGCGACGAGGCCCGCCGCCTCCTGCGCATGATCTTGAACCTGCTCGATCTCAGCAAGGCCGACGAGGAGGGCCTGGCTCCGGCCCCGCAAGTCCTCGATCCGAACCTGCTCGTCGCAGCCGTGCTCGAAGAGCTGCGCCCACGCGCCGCGGAGTCGAAGGTGATTCTGATCGCCGATGTCTGTACAACTCGGGTCAAAGTCGACCCCGACCTCGCGACGCGAGTGCTCGCGAACCTCGTCGAGAATGCGATCCGGCACTCGCCGGAAGGGCTGGCCGTGACCGTGACCGTCGAGGCTGTGGTCGATGGGACGCGGTGGCGCATCCGGGATGCCGGGCGCGGGGTCTCCGAAGATCAGCGGGCGCAGGTGTTCGCCCGGTTCGAGACAGTAGGTAGCGCGGGTGACAATCGTGGGCTGGGCCTCGCGTTCTGCAAGGTTGCCGTCGAGGCGCACGGCGGACGGATCTGGATCGAGGATGGCGGACCTGGAGCCGTGTTCTGCGTGAGCTTCCCCCATGGATGACCTGCCGTTCCGTGAGCTCATCGATGCTGCGCCGGACGGTCTGGTCGTCTGCGACCAGACAGGCAAGATCCTGCTGGTCAACGCCGAGGCGGCGCGCATGTTCGGCTATGCGCGCGACGAGCTCCTCGGGAAGTCCGTCGATTGCCTCGTACCGGATTCGATCCGTCTGCGGCACCACAAGCATGTGGCCGGCTACACGGGGGCGCCGCGGTTGCGTCCGATGGGCACAGGACTGGACCTCCTTGGCTCGCGAAAGGACGGCTCCGCGTTCCCCGTCGAGATCAGCCTGTCACCGATCCAGAGCACCAGCGGGCTTTTGATCACGGCGGGTATCCGTGACATCTCGGATCGCCGCTCGCTCGAGGGAGAGAAGCGCCGGGCGACGGCGTATCTCGCGTCCGCCGTGGAGGCCGTACAGGATTCGTTCGCTCTGTTCGACGAGAACGATCGACTCGTGATGATCAACAGCATGGGGCGCGCGCTGTTTGGCAGCGAGCCCGCCACGTCGATTGTCGGCCTGACGTTCGAGGAGGTCGTGAGCGCAGCTCTCGCCCGTGGCGCGTTCGACGTCCGCAACGAGGCGCCCGAGACGTTCCTGGCGCGCTGGACGGCGTACCACCGCGCGGCCAGCGGCACGCTCGACGTGCGCACCAGCAGCGGCCGATATCTGCGTGTCACGGCGCACAGGACTGCCGAGCAAGGAACGGTGTCGGTGATCGCCGACGTGACGGAGGACGTTCAGCGATCTGAAGAGTTGCGAGCTGCCCGGCAGATCGCGGAGGCGGCGAGCGAGGCGAAGAGTGAGTTCCTGTCGTCGATGAGTCATGAGCTGCGGACGCCGCTCAACTCGATCCTCGGCTTCGCTCAATTGCTCGAGCGTGACCGCAAGAACCCGCTCGATTCACGGCAGATCGAGCGACTGCAGCACGTGCTTCGTGGCGGAGAGCACCTCCTGCGCCTGATCGACGACGTCCTCGACCTCTCGAAGATCGAGGCGGGTGGGATCGCGATCTCCCTCGAGCCAGTGAACGTGCCGCTCGTGCTTGCTGACGTGGTGTCGACGCTCGAGCCGATGGCCACGAGAGCGCAGGTCCAGATCGAGCCGGTCAGCGTGCCCGAGGCACTGCCGCGCAGCGTCGCAGACCGCATGCGCCTCGCGCAGATCTTGATGAACCTCGGGTCGAACGCGATCAAGTACGGCAAGCCGGGCGGTCATGTCTGGTTCAACGTCGCCGTGCAGGCGAGGATGATCCGGATCACGGTGATCGACGACGGCATCGGGATTCCCGACACCAAGCGGCACAAGCTATTCGAGCCGTTCCAGCGCGCAGGCCAGGAGACGGGACCGATCGAGGGAACCGGCATCGGCCTCACGATCAGCCGGCGCCTCGCCGTGATGATGGGCGGCAACGTCGGGTATTCGAGCGCGCTCGGCGCGGGCTCACAGTTCTGGGTCGAGGTCCCCATTCACCGTACCGAGACCGGAACCCACCAAGGAGATGTCGCGGTCAGTTCGGATGTCAGCCCGCTGCCGGTTGGATCCACGCTGCGTCACACGATCGTGTACGTCGAGGACAACCCGTCGAACATCGCGCTGATGCGGGCCGTGATCGGAGAGCTTCCTGGCGTCGAGCTCCTCACGACGCCCACGGCGGAGATCGGGCTCGAGCTGATCCGCGCGCGGTTGCCGTCGATCGTGATCATGGACATCGACCTGCCCGGGAGGAGCGGCATCGAGGCGGCCAAGCAGCTCGGGGACTGGTCCGAGACCTACATGATTCCGGTGGTAGGCCTGTCGGCCGCGGCGCTTCCGAACGACACCGCGCGCGCGAAGGAAATCGGTGTCGATCGGTACCTGACAAAGCCGGTGAAGGTGGCCGAGCTCCTGCGTGTCCTCGAAGAACTGCTCGTCCACCCAACGTGAATGCACCCCTTGCCTCGACGTCACCGGTGCGATGGCACGGGCCTCGCGTATTTCGCGCAGGATCTGCGGCTTGCGGGTCTGGGGCGCAATTGCTGCGCCGATTGCTCTCCAGCTAGCTGAGCCTCGCTGGCACGATGTTCGCTACCCGAGGACCCATGCGAAGCGGCCGAATTCTGGTGGTGGACGACGAGGTTAACGCGCGCACCGCGTTGGCCGAGCTCCTCCGCGATGAGGGCTACGAGGTGGAGACGGCTGCGGATGCGTTCAAGGCGCTCGGCAAGTACGAGGCATTCTCACCGCATGTGGTCGTCACCGATCTCAAGATGCCCGGAATGGACGGCATCGAGCTGGTCAAGAAGATCCGCGCCATGGAGGACGCCGCTGCCGTGGTCGTGATGACGGCGTTCGGAGCGGTGGCGTCGGCGGTCGATGCGATGCGCGCGGGAGCCGCCGAGTACCTGACCAAGCCTCTCGACTTCGACGAGCTCCTTGTCGTGGTCGACAAGGTATTCGAGCAGCAGGCGCTGCGCCGCGAGACTCGCCAGCTGCGCGTGCGCGTTCGCGATCGAGTCGCTCCGAGCAACATCGTGGGCGTCAGTCCCCCGATGCAGCGCGTGTTCGAGGTCGTCGATCAGGTCGCGCCGAGCCGCGCCACGGTGATGATCAGCGGCGAGAGCGGCACCGGCAAGGAGCTCGTCGCCAACGCGATTCACCAGCGGTCGCCGCGAGCGAACGGCCCATTCGTCAAGCTTCACTGCGCGGCACTCGCCGAGTCGCTGCTCGAGAGCGAGCTGTTCGGTCACGAGAAGGGCTCGTTCACCGGCGCGAGTGCGCGCAAAGACGGGCGGTTCCAGATCGCCGATGGTGGCACGCTGTTCCTCGATGAGATCGGTGAGATCTCGCCGACGATCCAGGTCAAGTTGCTCCGGTTCCTCCAGGAGCACGAGTTCGAGCGGGTTGGCGGTACGCAGACGATCCGCGTCGACGTTCGCGTGATCGCCGCGACCAACCGCAATCTGACCGAGGAGGTCGCGAAGGGCCGCTTCCGCGAGGATCTGTTCTACCGGCTCAACGTCGTCGCGCTCGAGATGCCGCCGCTGCGCGATCGCCGCAGCGATATCCCGGGGCTCGCGAAGTTCTTCCTCGATCGCTACATGAGGGAGAATGCAAAACAGATCGAGGGCTTCGCGCCCGAGACGATCGAGCTCTTGATCGCATACGACTGGCCGGGCAACGTGCGCGAGCTCGAGAACGCCATCGAGCGCGCTGTCGTGCTCACCACCGGCACCACGGTCGAAGCGCGCTTCCTGCCGCCGAGCGTCCGGCCGCGGCTGACACCCGCCGGGATGCCGGTGATCCCGGGTGCCACGCTCGAGGACATCGAGCGCTACGCGATCCTCGAGACACTCAAGGCCACCGGCGGCTCGACGTCGAAGGCCGCCGAGCTCCTCGGGATCAGCGTGCGGACCATCCAGTACAGGCTCCATCAGTACAACGAGGCGCCGCGCTCTGATGTTGACGTCGTTCGCAAGGCGAGTGCTGCGCCGGAGCCAGCCGGCGAGTCGTGACCACGTTCCTCGACGAGCTCATCGATTATGTCGGGTTCGACGAAGGGGATCGTGCGCGACTGGCCGAGCTGCACCTGAAGCTGGCTCCGCAGTTTCCGGCGATCGCGGAGAAGTTTTACGAGGCAGTCTGGGCCCATCCGAAGGCCGCGGCGGTGCTCAGCGGCCCCGAACAGGTCGAGCGGCTGCGCCTCACGCTGATCGACTGGATGTCGACCGGCCTGCTCGGTCCGCATGACGAGCGGTTCTACGAGAAGCGCTCGCGGATCGGGCGTCGCCACGTTCAGATCGGGCTCGCACACGAGTACATGATCACCGCGATGAACGTGGTGCGAACGGCGTATCACGCACGGATCCGCGAGCTCTATCCGAGCGGCGCCGCGTTCGACGTGATGGCCACGGTCAACAAGCTCCTCGATATCGAGCTCGCGATCATGGTCCGCCACTACCAGCTCGATTCCGAGGAGAAGCTGATCGCCCGCGAGCGGCGGATGCAAGCGGACCGGATCAGCGCGATGCAGACGATGACCGCCGGGCTCGCCCACGAGGTTCGCAATCCGCTCAATGCGGCGAAGCTGCAGCTCGAGCTACTCGAGCGTCGCCTGCGCCGCGAGCACGACGATCCGCGGCTGCTCGAGCCGAGCGAGCTGGCGCAGAAGGAGATTGCTCGGCTCACCGAGCTCCTCAACGACTTCCTCGCGTTCGCGCGCCCGCCCGAGCTTCACGTGCAGGACCACGACATCGCAGAGATCGTGCGCCACGTCTGCGAGCTCGAGCGCCTGTCCACCGAGAAGCGCGGTGCGATGCTCGTGCTGGTCGTCGCACCGACGACGCTGATCGCGCGCGTCGACGGACCGAAGGTGCACCAGATCGTCCTCAATCTCGTGCGCAACGCCGTGGAAGCAGTCACCGCGAACGGGCACGTCACGGTCGAGCTCACCGGCACCCACGATGCGTTCACCCTGACGGTCCGCGACGACGGATCGGGGATCCCGGCAGGTGTGCAGACCCGGATCTACGAGCCGTTCTTCTCGACGAAGGAGGGCGGCACCGGTCTCGGGATGTCGATCGTCCACAGCCTGGTGTCGCTGCATGGTGGTGAGATCGAGCTGGAATCGAGCCCGCGCGGAACACGGTTCGCGGTCACGATTCCTTGTCGCCAGTGATCACGGTCAGTGCATCAGGACGACGACCATCACCATCACGACGGCGCACCCCATCACGGTCCACAAGATGACGAGGAGGGGAACTTCCAGCGGGTCCGAGTGTTCGGTGGTCATGCGCGGCGGTAACGAGCAGGTGGCGTGCCAGCAGCGGGGCCGCCGAGCATCGCAAGAGTTGCGCCCGCGGTTCGAGCGCGCCGGTCTGCGCGCAGGTCTTGCGCGAAAGCTCATCACCGTCCACGGCACGGCGCTTGATGCGAACTGTGATCATGCCGAAGCCGAGCCGCGCCCTCACCGAGCTGATCACTCAACACGACTCGCTGCGCTGCATGATGGACCTCTGCGAGGAGCTCGCCGCCTGCCTGGACCAGAATCCCGACGGGGATCCGACGCACCTGACCCGCGAGCTGGCGCGGCTCCGACTCGCGTTCGATGCGCACAACAAGTTCGAGGAACAACTGCTCCGACCTGTCCTCCTCGAGCACGACTCGTTCGGTCCGGTCCGGGTTCAGCGCATGGTCGAGGATCACGTGCACGAGCATCAGACGATCGGTGAGCGGCTCGCATCGCCGGCGACCGCGGCACTCCGCGACGTGATCGAGACCCTGCGTGCGCACCTCGATGCGGAGGAGCGTTACCTGCTCACCGCGCCGGTGCTCCGTGACGACCTCGTCGCCGTCGAACGCGGCGCCTGACGCAAGCACTGCACGCTGCGAGCCTCGCGGCGCAAGAGCTGCGCGGTCTACGAGCACGAACCGGGGAATGGGCGGGCACGGGGGTTGCGATGGGACCAGCGCGATGTCCAATGAAACCATCCGGTATGACGACGCGATCGTCAGGAAGTTCGTCGCCGCGACGATGGTGTGGGGTGCGGTCGGGATGCTGGTCGGCCTGTGGTGCGCGCTCCAGCTCGCGTTGCCTAGCCTCAACTTCGGCCCGTACTTCACGTTCGGCCGTCTGCGCCCGCTGCACACCAACGCGGTGATCTTCGCGTTTGCCGGCAACGGAATCTTCGCGGCGGTCTACTACTCGTCCCAGCGTTTGCTCAAGGCACGCCCGCTCGCGCGGCTGTCGAGCATCCACTTCTGGGGCTGGCAGGCGATCATCGCGGCGGCCGCGATCACGCTTCCGCTGGGCTTCACGCAGGGCAAGGAGTACGCCGAGCTCGAGTGGCCGATCGATATCGCGATCGCCATCGTATGGGTCACGTTCGGGGTCAACTTCTTCGCGATGGTGCGGAATCGCCGCGAGAAGCACCTGTACGTCGCGCTGTGGTTCTACATCGCAACGATCGTCACGGTCGCGATCCTCCACATCTTCAACAATCTCGTGATCCCCGCGGGGCTGTTCAAGAGCTACTCGATCTACGCCGGCGTCGAAGACGCCTTCATGCAGTGGTGGTACGGGCACAACGCGGTCGCGTTCATCCTGACCACGCCGTTTCTCGGCCTCATGTACTACTTCTTGCCGAAGGCCGCCGGGCGTCCGGTGTTCAGCTATCGGCTGTCGATCCTCCATTTCTGGTCGCTCGTCTTCATTTACATCTGGGCCGGTCCGCATCACCTCCACTACACGGCGCTGCCGCAGTGGGCGTCGACGCTGGGCATGGTGTTCAGCATCATGCTGTGGATGCCGTCGTGGGGAGGCATGATCAACGGACTGCTCACGTTACGCGGCGCCTGGGACAAGGTCGCCGAAGATCCCGTCCTGAAGTTCTTCGTCGTGGCGATCACGTTCTACGGGATGGCGACATTCGAGGGACCGATGCTCTCGATCAAGACCGTCAACGCGCTGTCGCACTACACGGACTGGAACATCGCCCACGTCCACGGCGGAGCCCTCGGCTGGGTCGGTTTCATGATCTTCGGGATGGTGTACTGGCTCGTCCCGCGCCTGTACCAGACCCCGCTGTACTCGAAGAAGCTCGCGTCCGTGCACTTCTGGATCGCGACGATCGGCATCGTCCTCTACGTGATCTCGATGTGGGCCGCGGGGATCACCCAGGGTCTGATGTGGCGCGCGTTCGACCAGACCGGTCGTCTGCAGTATCCCGACTTCCTCGAGACCGTGACGCGGTTGGTTCCGATGTACTGGGTTCGCGCGCTCGGTGGCTCGCTCTACATCGCGGGTCTGCTGATCGGCGCATACAACATGTACCGGACCTGGAAGGCGCGGCCGGCGGTGTACGAAGACATCGAGATCGAGGTCCCGCCGCAGGTGTCGAAGCCCGTGCTCCAGCGCGAAGCGCACGCGCCCACGCACTGGCACCGAAAGTGGGAAGGGATGCCGGTTCTGTTCACCACCCTGACCCTGCTGGCGGTGCTGGTCGCGTCTGCGCTCGAGATCGTGCCGACGTTCCTGATCGCGGACAACGTTCCCCGGATCAAGACCGTCAAGCCGTACACACCCCTCGAGCTCTACGGGCGCGACATCTATCTCGCGGAGGGTTGTTACAACTGCCACTCGCAGATGGTCCGTCCCTTCATCGACGAGACGGTGCGCTACGGCCAGAACGGCATCCCGGCGGAGTACTCCAAGCCCGGCGAGTTCGTCTACGACCACCCGCATCAGTGGGGCAGCAAGCGCACGGGGCCCGACCTCGCGCGTGAGGGCGGGCGCCGCGATGAGCTGTGGCACCTGCGGCACTTCGAAAACCCGCGCGCGACATCACCCGGCTCCGTGATGCCGTCGTACCCCCACCTCCTCGTGGACACGATCGACTGGGATGTGATCCAGAACCGCGTCGATGCGATGGCGATGCTGGGCGTGCCGTACGAAGCGTCCGCACTCACCGGTGCGGAGGGGATGGCGAGGGCGCAGGCAACCGCGCTCTCCGGGAAGCTTCGGCTCGCGGGCGGCCCCGGCGATGTGGCCGACAAGGACGTGATCGCGCTGATCGCATACATGCAGCGGATGGGTGTCGACATCCGGCTGCCGCAAGGAGGTACCCGATGATTCGCCTGTCCGAGCTGGTGTCGAAGCTGACACCTGCGCACTACGCCGAGGTCGCCCTCGTCCTGTTCCTGCTCGTGTTCATCGCCGTCGCGGTTCGTCA
This sequence comes from Myxococcales bacterium, assembly GCA_043752985.1. Classification (GTDB taxonomy): domain Bacteria; phylum Myxococcota_A; class Polyangia; order Haliangiales; family Haliangiaceae; genus JABFXX01. Next base: position 5,518 of record JAYUYE010000816.1, on the reverse strand, counting down.
TGGCGGAAAGCGCCGCGCGATCGAGCACGCAACCTGCGCGCAGCTCCCGCTCGATGACGATGCGCAGCCACGCGGGGGACGGTCATGAGCGCGAATGTCGACGCGGTCACCAGCGCGGTGGCGTTGCCCGAGGACGAGCCAGGCGAGGCGCGCCTGCTGACGCACGGTTACGATGGGATTCGCGAGTACGACAATCCGCTGCCGGGCTGGTGGAAGTCGATCTTCCTCGGCACGGTGATATTCGCCGGGTTCTACGGCCTGTACTTCCACCTGATGGAGTGGGGGCCGACGGACCATCAGCAGTATCGCGCAGCACTCGCCGACTACGAAGGCAAGAAGGGTCTGCGCGATCTCGCGGAGGCCGCAAACGTCTCCGAGAAGTCGCTCGCTGCGGCGAGTTTGGACCCGAAGGTCGTCGAGCACGGCGCACAGCTGTTCAAGACGAAGTGCGCGACCTGCCACCAGGAGGACGGCCGCGGTCTGATCGGTCCGAACCTGACCGACCTGCGACAGCTCCACGGCGACACGCGGATGCACGTCTACGCCACGATCACCAAGGGCATTCCGGGAACCGCGATGCTCGCGTGGGGCGAGCAGCTGCCGCAGACGGAGCTCCTGGCTGCCGCCGCCTTCGTGATCACGCTGCGTGGCAAGAGCATCGTCGGAAAGCCAGGCGAGGGCGCGCCGGTCGGGCCGTTCACCCCGTGAGGCATGAATGACACCACCACTGCCCAAGGAGCGCGTGCTGTCCACCATGAACCAGGACGGCACACGGCGCTGGATCCACCCGCGGCTCGCGCACGGCAGGTTCCTGCGCTGGCGGCAGATCGTGGGCTACGCGCTGATCGCGTTGTTCGTCGCGTTGCCCTTCATCCGGATCGGCGGTCGCCCGGCACTCTTGCTCGACCTGTTGACTCGCGAGCTCAGCTTGTTCGGGGCGGTATTCCGCCCGAGCGACGGATTCCTGCTGATGCTGCTCGGGCTGACGATCGTGCTCGCCGTGTTCCTCGTGACGGCGCTGTTCGGGCGGGTGTGGTGTGGCTGGGGTTGTCCGCAGACAATCTACCTCGAGCACGTGTTCCGTCCGATCGAGCGCTGGCTCGAGGGCTCGTCCGCGCAGCGCCGCAACCTCGATGAAGCACGCGGGCTCAGCGTCCGTCGCATCATCAAGTGGGCGATCTATGTCGTGCTGTCGTTCGTGCTCTCGAACGTCTTCCTCGCGTACTTTGTCGGCGTCGATCGCCTCGTTCTGTGGGTGTTCGACTCGCCGATGCAGCACGTCGGCGGCTTCTCGGTCGTGACCGGTGTGGCCGCGCTCATGCTGTTCGACTTTGCATACTTTCGCGAGCAGACCTGCATCGTCGCGTGCCCGTACGGCCGCCTGCAGTCCGTGCTGCTCGACCGCCAGTCGCTGATCGTTGGCTACGACGCGAACCGCGGCGAACCACGTGGCAAGCCGAAGAAGAAGCTGCCCGTGCTCGGCGAGCGTGGGGACTGCATCGCGTGCAACGCCTGCGTCGCCGTGTGCCCGACGGGCATCGATATTCGAGACGGCCTGCAGATGGAGTGCATCGGCTGCGCGCAGTGCATCGATGCCTGCGACGACGTGATGGATCGCGTCGGCAAGCCACGCGGCCTGATTGGATACACGTCGCAGGACCAGCTCGCGGGGAAGCGGCGCCGGCTGCTGCGGCCACGTACATTCGTGTATCCAGTCCTGCTCGTGGTCACCGCAGGGCTGCTCGTGTGGAGCGGGGGACGCGGTGCAACGACCAATGTCTGGGTCGAGCGGATCCAGGGCCCGGCGTTCGTGGAGCTCCCCGATGGCAAGATCTCGTCCCAGGCGAGAATCAAGCTCGAGAACGGGAGCGACGAGCTTCGGAGCTACGTGATCGAGCTGTCGAACGCTCAGGACGCGGCCTTGCGTGCGCCGCAGCTGACCTGGCAGGTCAAGGCCCACGGTGCCACCGAGATTCCCTTGTTCGTGGATGTCCCGCGCGCGTCGTTCGTGCGTGGCAAGCGGGTCGTGCACCTCCGCGTCCATGACGATCGAGGGTTCGCGCGGATCGTCCAGCTCACGTTGCTCGGTCCGGAAGGAGGTCCACCATGAGTGCAAAGACGAACTGGACACTGGCGATCATCGGACTGCTCGGCGGGAACCTGCTCGCGATGGGCGTCCTCGCGGTCACGGCCAACAGCGATCAGGCGCAGATCATCCCCGCGTACGACGTTGCCGCCGCGCACTTCGACGACACGATGGCGGAGGCGGAGAGAAGTCGCGTGCTCGGGTGGTCGGCGACCACCGAGATGCGGGCGAATCGCATCGAGGTTCGAATCGTGAATGCGGCCGGTGACGCGATTCTCGACGCGCGAGTTCGCGTTCACGGATATCAGCGGTCTCGCGCAGTCGATCGATTCGACGTCGAGCTCACCGCCGTGGGCAACGGTACCTACCAGGCACCGCTGCGCGCGACCGGCTGGCATGACCTCACGATCGTCGTCGAGCGCGGCTCGCTCGCGTTCTCGCAACGCATGAGTGTCGAGGCGCAGTGACCACGCTGCTCTCCGGCATCCTGGTCGCCAGCCTCCTCGGCAGTCTGCACTGCGTCGCCATGTGCGGCCCGTTGATCGGGCTCGCTGGCAGTGCTCGCTCCCTGCGGCTCGCGCTCGTCCATGCGCTCGGCCGGCTCACCACGTACGTGACCCTCGGGATCGCGGCGGGCTTCATCGGCCGCGCGATCGATCTCGCGGGTCGGCTCGCCGAGGTCCAGCGTGCGGCGACGATCGTGGCCGGTGTCGTGATCCTCGCGTGGGCCGGCTACGCCATCGCGGTCGCCGCGGGCTGGCGACGCGCCGAGGCATCCCGCGCGACGCTGTTTCGTCGGGGTCTCGTCCAGCTTCGCGGCCGCCGGCCGACCACGCGCGCCTGGCTGATCGGTGTGCTGACCGGCTTTTTGCCGTGCGGGTGGCTGTGGGCGTTCGTGGTGTCGGCCGCGGGTACCGGTAGTCCAGCGTTCGGCGGTGCCGTGATGGCCGTGTTCTGGCTCGGCACGGTCCCGGCGATGACCGGCGTGCTCGCGTTCGGCGGTCCGTTGATCGACCGCTTGCGCAACCGGCTGCCGATCGTCACGGCGGTGGCGCTGATCGTCGTGGGCATCGGGACCCTCATGGTGCGCTGGCCCGACGCGGGTGCACACGGTGTCGTGCAGCCATCCTGTCACGAGGGCGCACGATGAGCGCAGCGCTCCAGGTCGCGTGCGCCCACTGCGCACTGCCGGTGCCGGCGGGCCGCATGACTGGCGAGGACCTCGCGTTCTGCTGCGCGGGATGCGAGGTCGTGCACGCAGCCATTGCCGAGCACGGACTCGCTCGGTTCTACGACCTGCGGCGATCGAGCGATGTCCCGGCGGTGCCGGCGCACCCGACCGAGCGAGGCTACGCCGAGCTCGATGATCCAGCGTTCGAGCGCGTCCACGTGCAGCGCGCCGCCGACGGATCTGCACGGACCGCTCTGTTCCTCGAGGATCTTCAGTGTGCGGCCTGCGTGTGGCTCGTGGAGTGCGCCTCGCAATGCATCCCGGGTGTCCGCGAGGTCCGCGTCGACCTCGGTCGCAGCCGCGCGGACGTGTGCTGGGATCCGGCGACCACCTCGCTGTCCGCCGTCGCGCGGTACCTCGATCAGATCGGGCATCCCCCGCACCCGTATCGTGGTCTCGATCGCGACGGTCAGCGCCGCCGAGAGGATCGTAGACTCCTGATCAAGCTGGGCGTCGCCGGCGCCGCGATGGGCAACCTCATGTTGCTCGCGGTCGCCCTGTACGCCGGCTTGATCGACGTGATGGATGCCGAGGTCACGACGTTCTTCCGCTGGGCATCGATGTGCGTCGCGATTCCGGCACTCGGCTACGCGGCGACGCCGTTCTTCCGGACCGCGATCGGCGCGCTGCGGTCCGGACGACTCCATCTCGACCTGCCGCTCTCGATCGGGATCGCCGCGGGCCTCGGCTGGGGTGCGGGGAACGTGATCCGCGGGACCGGTGAGATCTACTTCGACAGCCTTTCGATGCTCGTGTTCCTGCTGCTCGTCGCGCGCTGGGTCGTGCTGCGCCACCAGCGCCGGGCGTCTTCCGCGGCAGAGCTCTTGCTCGCATTGACGCCGAGCCGAGCCCGACGGATCGACGACGGCGTACGCGTCGATGTTCCGATCGAGGCGATCGTCCCCGGCGATCTCCTGGCGGTGCTCGTGGGCGACGTGATCCCTGTCGACGGTGTGATCGTGGAGGGGAGCTCCGCGCTCGACGTCGGGTTACTCACGGGGGAGTCGCGGCCGGCGGAGGTTCGCGCCGGCGATCGGGTTCACGCGGGAACCGCAAACATGGCGGCTCCTCTCGTGGTGCGCGCGACCGCGGTCGGCGAGGCAACACGCGTCGGTGCGCTCGTCGCGAGCATCGAAGCACTGTCGACGCGGCGGGCGCCGATCGAACGGCTGGTCGATCGCATCGCGGGGAGCTTCGTCAAGGTCGTCTCGCTCGCCGCGATGCTCACATTTGTTGGCTGGTCGTTCGTGTCGCCAGCTCTCGGCGCCGAGCACGCAATGGCCTTGCTCATCGTCACGTGTCCGTGCGCGCTCGCTCTCGCGACGCCGCTCGCGGTCACTGTCGCGCTCGGTCGCGCAGCGCGCCGCGGCATCCTCGTGAAGGGCGCGGACGCGCTCGAACGCCTGGCCACTCCGGGCACGATGTTCGTCGACAAGACCGGGACCCTGACAGCCGGGCAGCTCGCCGTGGTCTCGTGGCGTGGCGATCTGGATGCCGCGACGCTCGCATCGGCCGCGGAGGCGGGGAGCGATCACCCGATCGCGCGGGCGCTGCGTGCGCACGCAGCCGCCGCATCACCCGCTGTCGACATCCGGGAGGAGCTCGGCCGTGGCATCTCGGCAACCATCGAGGGACGGCGGGTCCTCGTCGGTGCACCGCCGTGGGTCCGCGCGCAGGTGGCATGCCGGCCGGTCATCGAGGCCTGGATCGCAGAGCTCGCCGAGCGCGGCGAGACCCCGATCGTCGTGGCGGTCGACGGCAACGTGGTCGCCGTCGCCGGGCTCTCTGATCCGATTCGCCCCGATGCTGCCGAAGCCCTCGCGCAGCTCACCGACCACGGATGGCGGATCGAGCTGCTCTCCGGCGACGACGCTCGCGTCGTTCGTGCGGTGGGGATGACCCTCGGGCTAGCCCCGGAGCGTTGTCATGGTGGCGTCTCTCCGGAGGACAAGGTCGCGGCGGTTGCGGCCGCTCGCCTGCGGGGGACCGCCGTCATGGTCGGCGATGGAATCAATGACGCGGCTGCGATGGCCGCGGCGAGCGCGGGAATCGCCGTATCGGGTGCCGCCGAGGTCGCGATCGAGACCGCGGACGTCTACCTGCGAACGCCTTCGATCACCTCGATCGCCACGACGATCGCCGGTGCGCGCCGAACGCTCGACACCATCCGACGCAACCTCCGGTTCTCGCTCGTCTACAAC
>JAYUYE010000815.1:0-8170 GCA_043752985.1 Myxococcales bacterium | reverse complement strand
CCGGGCCGCGACCGCTGGCCGCCTGCCCGCCGCCTTCGGCGACCTGGCGGACATCGCGCTCGACGATCCGGCCGCCCGGGCCCGAGCCCGTGAGCGTGCGCAGATCGATGCCGAGCTCGATCGCGAGCGACTTCGCGAGCGGGGAGGCGAGGAGCCTGCCGCCCGACGCGGGTGCGGCCGAGGCGGCCGCCGCAGCGGGCTGCTTCGCGGCCGGACGCTGCGCCGGCGTGGGCGAAGCGGGGCGGGGTGGCGTGGCTCTCTGGCCTGACACCGCGGGCGCCTTACCCTGCGCGGCGCGCTGCTCCGACGACACCGGGTTCTTCTGCGCGGCCGGTGCGTTCGCCGAGTCCTCGGCGCCCATGCCCTTCGGTGCCGCGGCGCTCGCGATGGTCGTCGCGGCCGGGGCGCCAGCACTCTTCGCCGACTCGACCAGCGCGGTGACATCTTCGCCGGCCTTGCCGATGATCGCGACGGGCGCGCCGAGCTTGACCGTCTCGCCTTCCTTGACGAGGATCTTGAGGAGCACGCCCTCGTCCTCGACGTTGAAGTCCATGTTCGCCTTGTCCGTCTCGACCTCTGCGATCAGGTCTCCCGGCGAGACCTTGTCGCCTTCCTTCTTGGTCCAGCGAACGAGGACGCCTTCCTCCATCGTGGGGGACAGCTTCGGCAAACCGAGGATCTGGGCCATGACCTACTCCAGGTAGAGGGCGCGCTTGACTGCGGCGACCACGTCGTGAACTTGCGGCTGAACCTCGTCCTCGAGGTTCTTCGCGTAGGGCATGGGAACGTCGTCGCTGGTGACGCGCTCGATCGGCGCGTCGAGTGCGTCCATGCAGTGCCGCTGCATCTGATACGCGACCTCGGCGCCGAACCCGGCGACCGGCCAGCCGACCTCGACGATCACGCAGCGTCCGGTCTTGTTGACCGAAGCGGCGAGCGTGTCGACATCGAGTGGTCGCAGCGTGCGCGGGTCGACGACCTCGCACTCGATGCCTTCCGCCGCGAGAACTTTTGCCGCGTCGAGGCAGGTCCACACCATCTTCGACCACGCGATCAGCGTGATGTCCTTACCCTCGCGCTTGATGTCAGCGACGCCGATCGGGATCAGGTCGTTCCCGTCCGCGGACTCGGGGACCTCCCACGTCGTGTTGTAGAGAGTCTCGCCCTCCATGAACACGACCGGGTTCTCGTCGCGGATCGCACTCTTGAGCAGGCCCTTCGCGTCGAGCGCGGTCGACGGCATCACGACCTTGAGGCCCGGAACGTGCGCGTAGTAGCTCTCGAGTGCCTGGCTGTGCTGCGAGCCGACCTGCACGGCGGGACCGCTCGGACCGCGGAACACGATCGGAATGTTGTACTGCCCGCCGCTCATCTGGAAAATCTTCGCGGCGTTGTTCACGATCTGATCGATCGCGACGAGCGAGAAGTTGAACGTCATGAACTCGATGATCGGGCGGAGCCCCACCATCGCTGCACCGACGCCGATGCCGGCAAAGCCCATCTCCGCGATCGGGGCGTCGATGATCCGACGCTCGCTGAACCGCTGGAGCAGGCCCTGGGTGACCTTGTACGCGCCGTTATAGTGACCGACCTCTTCGCCCATGACGAAGACGTTGGGATCGCGCTCCATCTCCTCGCGCATCGCCTGGTTCAGGGCTTCGCGGTAGCTGATGACGGCCACGGGTTACTCCTTCACCACGTACTTCTTGTACTCATCGGCGGGCGGCGAGTCTTCGGCGAACTTCACCGCGTCCTCGATCTCGACCCGAACATCGTCTTCGAGTGCCGCGATCTCTGCCTCGAGCATCCCGACGTCGAGCAGACGCTGGCGGCTGCGCGGCAGGGGATCGCGCCGCTTCCACTCCTCGACCTCATCCTTTGTGCGATAGAGGCCAGGGTCGCTCATCGAGTGACCGCGGAAGCGATAGGTGATCACCTCGACGAGCGTGGGCTCGCCCGTGGTCCGTGCACGCTCGACCGCCTCGGCGATCCGGCGCTTCACCTTGACGACGTCGTCGCCGTCGAACCGATCGCGCGCCATCCCGTGGCCGAGCGCGCGCAGCGAGACGTCCTCGACCGCGAGCGAGCGGTAGACCGGCGTACCCATCGAGTACTGGTTGTTCTCGCAGATCAGCACGATCGGAAGCTTCCACAGCGCCGCGAGCGCGAGCCCCTCGGTGAAGCCGCCGATCGTCGACGCGCCCTCGCCGAAGAAGCACAACGTGACGGCGCCGTCGCCGCGATACTTCGAAGCGAACGCCGCGCCGGCTGCGATCGGCACGTGACCGCCGACGATGCCGTACCCACCGAGGAAGTTCGTTGCCTTGTCGAAGATGTGCATCGAGCCGCCGAGGCCCTTCACGCATCCGGTCTTCTTGCCGTAGAGCTCGGCGAGGATCGGCCGTGCAGCGACGCCCTTGGCGTACGCGTGACCGTGCTCGCGGTACGTCGCGACGACGTAGTCCTTCTTCTCGAGCGCGGCGATCGCGCCGACGCAGACCGCTTCCTGACCGATGATCAGGTGAAGGAAGCCTCCGATCTTTCCGCTCGAGTACGCTTTTGCGGACGCCTCCTCGAGGCGACGGATCGCAAGCATCTGCCGATATAGCGGGGCTAGCTCCTGAGGAGTCGTGTCGACGAGCTCTTGCTCGTGATGCTCGACTCGCTTCGGATCAGGAGTGGTCGTTGACGCGGTCACCACGGCGCGGACCATACCCATGCAACGGCTCGGGCGCCATGGTGCGGGTCAGCGCAGATCGATGGCGACTGCGTTCGATGCGCCGATCGGTCGGACCTGCGACGCCCCCCCCTCGATGCCGAGCTCGACGTCGCGGAACCGCTCGGGGAGCTTGTCGACCATGAACTGACCGATCTTGCACGGCACGGGAGCGAACCCGATCGTGTCGGATGCATCGCGCCCGATGAATGTGATGAACAGATCCGTCCGGGTCACGCAGCTCGTCGCGTTCGCCTCGGCACCGTTGATCGTCCACGTCGTGGTGACCGGACGGACGCTGCTCGCTGCCGCGCACATCTTGTCGCGGGCGCAGACATCGCCGGCGCCGCACTCGGGATCGCTGTTGCACTCACCGCCGCCGCTGATCGGACAGCCCGCGAGTGCGGACAACAGGGCGAGGGCAACGGGCGTACGCATGGACGGGGACCTAGCCTAGCGCCTCGGGGCTGTCACTGCACGTAGATCGGGCTCGTGTAGATCCACGGCAGCTCCTGCTCGGCCATCTCGGTGCCGAGGTCATGGAGATACGGCCCGAGGTGAGACGGGACGATCGTGATCTCGACGCGATAGGCGCCGGGTGCGCCGAGGTACGCGCTGACCTGACTGTCGACCGCGGAGTCGCCGGTCGCGATCACCTGCACGGGACCTGCGGGATCGATCCAGAACACCTTCGCGCGGATCGTGGGCGCCGGCAGCGACGGGTCGAGGCCGAAGACGTGTGGGATATCGACGCGCAAGGTCGCGCCACCGGCGAGTGGAACGGTGCCGCCGAGCTCGATCGTCTGGCCGCCCGGTGTGCGCGCACCGACGTCAAACCCTTCGGGGGTCCCGAGGATCTCGAACACGGCGAAGTTGCGGCCGGTGCCGAGGGCTTGTTCGATCTGGTCGATGTTCTTCGGCTCGGCGACGAGCGCGATGTTGGCAAACCACCGCATCACCCGGCGATACGAGTCTCCGCGCTCGCCGTCGGGCAGAAGGATCGGAATCGCGTTCTCGTGCGCGTCGCTACCGGCGGTCACCGCAATGTGGCGACCTTCCTGGAGCAGCGTCTGCCACTTGTCGATCGCCGGCAGGTTCGGCGTCAGGAACGACAGAATCGCGAGGTCGGGCTCGGCGTGGCCCTCGTTGGAATCGGCGAACTCGGCCGCGCCCGCGATCGCGCCGGACGAGTCGAGTCCGAGGTAGTCCGTGCGGATGTCCGGGTCGATGTTCGCGTGGAGGTTGTAGACCTCGAGCCCGTCGGGCTGAACGAGGCGCAGCGTCTCGAGGGTCTTGCTCTCGGTGTGGGCAACCCACACGAGGCCACCGGCGCTGCGAAACGCCGCCGAGGCCGCAGCATCATTGCCGTTGTAGGTGGCGTGCCGCTCGGCGACCGTACCCGCGACGTGGCGGTCGAGCATGATCGGCATGAGGTCGTTCTCGCCGCCGACCGTGATCGCGACCTGGTGGCCGTCGTCGCACACGAGGCGTGACGCGACCTGCTCGCTACCGCGCATGATCGGTTGATCCGATCCGCGCATCGAGAACAGCGCGGTGAAGCTCTCGTCCGCCATCGTGTCGTCATGGTCGGTGAGGTTCGCGTAGTCGATTTTCGTAGTGCACAGTGCCGCGCGCAGACTGGCGAGGCACGGCTCGTTGGGGGCGCCGCTCGCCGCGCGGGGCATGCCGTCGCAGGCATCGTGGGAGTAGGGAGAGTGGAGGTGAACGATCCCGCGCGCGGGGGTCAACCCGCGACGGCCCCCCATGACCGAGGCCGATGGCAGCGTCCGGTTCCAGGCGGGCAGCTCTGGCGCAGGGGTCGGGCTGCCGCACGCGGACAACATGACGGCAGCGATGGAGATCGGGGTCCTCACGGCACGGACTCTATCCCGGACGATGGTACATTTAGGGTCGACCGTGAGGCTCCATCGGGGGACGCTTGGGAGCTCGTTGCTCATTGCTGTTGTGGCATTGGAGAGCTGCGTTCCCGCGTCCAAGCCACTTCCACTCGTGCCAACACCCGCCAAGCGTACGTTTGTCGTGGTCCCCGCGGAGAGCGATGCGTTCCCGCTCGCCGCTGCGGCGACCACCGAACGCCTGCGTCGTGCACGACTGCGCGGCTTCAACGAGCCGGACATCTCGAAGGTCTCGCTCGAGGTGGTCCAGCTCTCGATCGAGTGCGTCGAGGCCACGGTCGCCTGCTACGAGCGCGTCGGCAAGGAGCTGTCCGCGAGCCAGCTGCTGTTCGCCGAGATTGGCGCCGGACCCAAACGTGACTCGGTGAAGGTCACGGTGACCTTGTTCGACGTCGAGGCGAAGGTCCGCACGCGCGCGGTGGCCAAGGTGTTCGCGACCGAGGACGACGTTCCGTTTGGTGTGGCCGATGTCGTCACGGAGGCGACCAAGCCGTGACCAAGCCCGCGCCGCCGACCGAAGAGCTCGTCGAGATGGAGGCGATGGACCTCGAGGATTGGGAGAAGGAGCAGCACACGCCACAGGCGCCTGACGCCAAGCTCGCTGCGCTCGTCAAGCAGAGCGCCGAGGAGACGCCGCCTGTAGGCGTGCGCCACCAGCAGAGCAACTCGGTCGCGCGCACCGTGGCAAAGCAGCCACCACCGACTCCGGCTGCCTTACCGAGCCAGGTGCGCGCCGGTGCGCCCGGTCCGCTCAAGCCGGGCGAACCGAATCCGTTCGACGGTCCAACGATGGTGAACGCCGGCGCAGCCGTCGTGCCGACGCGCGCCGATCCACCGACGACGAAGCGCTCGACGACCGCGACTCCTGCGGCCGGCACGCCGACGAATCGCCACACGACGACACGCAGCGCGACCACTGCGACCCCCGCGGGACCGATGCCGCGCCTGCAGCCAACGGCGGCGAATCAGACCGCGACGCCCGCCGGTGGCAGTCAAACCGCGGCCAGCCAGGCTGCGACGCCCCCCGGTGGCAGTCAAACCGCGGCGAGCCAGGCTGCGACGCCCGCCGGCGGAACGCCCGCGAATGCCGGCGCACGGGCGGCCCCGGCGCTCCGCGAACTCTCGACGCCGACGGGCGAACCGCCGACCGCTGGGCGAACCCACACGCAGGCGATCGGCCGGATCGAGCGGACACCCGCGGCACCATCCGCGCCGCCGAGCGCGCCGGCGCGTGCAGCTCCGTCCGCGGCACCGTCGAGCACGAGGACGCCGGTCGGCGGCGTGCCCGCCGTCAGCGTGAGGTCGGCCGCGACACCCGTCGGGGGCGTGTCCACGGGTTCTGCAGCAACACCGGGTAGCGTGCCAGTGCGAACCGCAACGCCCGTCGGTGGCGTTCCCGCGGTCAGCGCGACGTCGCGCGCAACGCCGGTCGGGGGTGCGCCGGTGGTCGCAACCGCGCGCACCGCGACGCCCGCCGGAGGTACCCCGGTCGTCAGCGCGAAGATGACGCAGGGAATCGGCGCCCTCGAACGTGCACCCGCGTCGGCTGCAACGCCGAGCCGTGCAACGCCGCTTGGAGGAACGCCGGCCGTGAAGCCCGGAGCGACGCCCGCTGGTGGCGTGCCCGCGGTCAGCGCGAAGATGACGCAAGCGATCGGTCGGATCGAGCGCACACCTGCCGCGTCTGTCGCGTCTGCCATGCCAGGTTCCGCGCCCGGGGAGTCGGAAGGCTGGTCGCTCCCCGACGACTTCGACGAGGTCGCCGCGCAGGAGTGGAAGGCGCCGCCCGCCGCGGCGTTTGCACCCGAGTCGACAGCCTCTCGCGCGCTCGCGATGCCAACGCCCGCCGCGAGCCCATCGCCATCGCCATCGCCGTCAGCCGCTTTGCCGTCGACCGCTTTGCCGTCGACCGACTCCCCGCCAGAACCCTCCGTCTCGGTGAGCTCGGAGCTGTTCGCGGTCGCCACCGCTGCGGGCGGAGTTGCGTTCTCTCCGGATCCCACCGCAGCACCTGCGCCGCGGACTCCCCAGCCGGCGCCGACCGGACCACAGCCGTTCGTCACCCAATCCTCCGTGCAGCCGCACTCGCAGCCGGTGCACGTGATCCAGGCGCCGCAGCCCCTCGCTGCTCCTCCGCCGATGGTTCGCGCGCCGATGCCGCCCGCTCCGATGCCTTCCGCGCAAATGTTCGAGGAGTCACAGCACGTTCGTCACGCGACGACCGACTCGCATCGCGTCGTCGGCGGTGGAAAGAAGCCGTGGCTCCTGATCGGCGGCGGCGTCGGTGTCGTCGCGCTGATCGTCATCATCGCGATGATGATGCGGTCTAAGGACGAGCCGCAGGTCGCGGACAAGCCGAGCAAGCCAGCGCCCGATCGAGTCGAGCCCGTGGTGAAGCCGCCGCTCGACGATGTCGTGGCCGTCGCGACGCCCGATGCCGCGGAACCGCCGCCGCCCGACGACATCGTGCCGCCGCGCACCGGCAAGAGTCCGAACATCGCGACGGCTCCGGATCCAGGCTCGAAGAATCCGGGACCGCTGAAGACTCCCAAGAATCCGAAGATCCGCGGCACGAAGACTCCGCCGGTCGAGACCGGCAAGGGCACGCCGGTGATCGTGGGAGCAGAAGCCGACAAGAGCGCGGCGCAAGCCGCGTACTCGACCGGAAACAAGAAGCTGTTCGCGGGCGACGCCAGTGGCGCGATCCTCGCGTACCGCCAGGTGATCGCGATGGGCTCGGCGAGCGGCTATCGCGGGCTCGGCCTCGCGTACGCGCAGCAAGGCGACACCGCAAACGCGATCGCAGCATTCAAGAAGTATCTGTCGGTGTCACCGAAGGCAGCCGACGCCGCGGTGATCAAGAAGAGACTCGCCGCGCTCCAGGGCAAGTAGTCACACCTTCGCTCTGCGCCGAACGAACGCGAAGAAGCACAGCGCCTGAACGCCGCCGATCGTGGCGATCGTCGTCCACATCGCGCCGTGATGATCGCCGATCGTGTCGAGGAGGATACCGCCGAGGAGCGGTGCGATCGCGATGCCCATCATCTGCGCGAAGCCGACGACGCCATAGGTTCTGCCTCGCCGAGTGGGGTCCGAGACGTCCGCGATCGCGGTCTGGTGTGCCGGCGAGAACACGACCTCGGCGCTGGTGATCGTCAGCATCGCGATCATCCCGCCGACGAATCCAGTGCCGGCGCCGATCAGCGCGAAGCCGACCGCGTCGAGGAGCGACGACCACGGCAAGGTCGCGCGGATCCCGAACCGCTCGATCAGGCGAAGCGCGGGAATCTGCAGCACGAGCACGCCAGCGCCATTGAGTGTGTAGAGCAGGCCGACGTTGGCCTTCGACAGCCCGAGCTCGTCGGTCATGTAGATCGAGAACGTCGAGAACATCTGGGTCTGCAGCAGCGCCGCGAGGAATGTGCCGGCGAGCAGCACGCGGATCACGGGGTCGCGCAGCCCGTCCCGCAGCGCGCTGCTCGCGACGGCACCGGTCTCCGAGACTGCCGGCTTGACCTTGATCGGATCTTCGATCCCC
>JAYUYE010000814.1:0-8176 GCA_043752985.1 Myxococcales bacterium | reverse complement strand
GTGCGCGTTCCATCGCGGCGCGCGGACAGCAGGCCGACCTCGCGCAGCGGTTGCGACTTCTTGGTGATCTGCGGTTGGCTCTCACCGAGCAACGATGCGAGCTCGCCGACGGTCAACTCCTCCTCTGCACACAGCGCGAGCAGACGGAGCCGATCCTCGTCTCCAAGGAGACGGAACAAATCGGCGCGGGGTGCCGGCGTCACTCACCTTGTATATTCCATCATGCGCATGAATGCAACACGTGAATAAGCCGTGTGATCGAAGTAGGTTGCTCGCGTTTGACTCGCAGACGGGCGCCCCCTACCATCTAAGGTGACAGCGATGTCTACGGGTTCGAGAGGCAAGCCAGATAGTGGTAGCCAGCCGGGGCGGCCTGCGGCCGATACCCCGCAGCGGCTCGTGGTGCGTTCGCAGTCCTCGAATGACTCGGAGATCATGGGCGGCGATACCGCCGTCGCGATGGCACAGAAAACAACCGATCTCGGCATGGAAGCCACCGGGACCGGTGACACCAGAATCTCCGGAGGGCCCGGCACTGGCACGGTGACGTCGACCGGCGGATCCGGCGCGACGTCGATGCCCGAGGTGATCGGGACGACGCTGTCGGGGCGCTACCTGGTCACGCGCAAGATCGGCCAGGGCGGCATGGGAGCCGTCTACGAGGCGACGCACACGATCATCAACAAGCGCGTCGCGGTGAAGGTGCTGCTCGAGAAGTACGCCCAGCGCGAAGCCCTCGTCAAACGCCTCAAGCAGGAGGCGCAGCTCGCGTCGTCCGTCGACAACGAGCACATCATCTCGGTCACCGACTTCGGTACCACCGAGGACGGCCGCACGTTCGTCGTCATGGAATACCTCGAGGGCGAGTCCCTCGCGGAGTGCCTGTCGCGCGAGACCCAGCTGTCCGAGCAGCGGATCCTGCGAATCGTCTCGCAGGCAGCGTCCGCGCTCGCGGCCGCGCACGCCAAGGGCATCGTTCACCGCGACATCAAGCCGGAGAATCTGTTCATCCTCCAGCGCAAGGATACCGACTTCGTCAAGGTCGTCGACTTCGGCATCTCCAAGTCGCTGCGCGCCAGCAGCGAGGAGGAGGAGACCACCCGGCTCACGCAGACCGGCATGGTGCTCGGCACGCCGTTGTACATGTCGCCCGAGCAGGCGCGCGGCGATGACGAGCTCGATCATCGCGTCGACGTCTATGCGCTCGGCGTGATCATGTACGAGGCCTCGACCGGCCGCGTGCCGTTCATCGGCAACAACTACCTCAGCGTGATCTCGCAGGTGCTCAACGAGGAGCCCAAGCCGCTGCGCGTGCTTCGCCCCGAGCTGTCGGAGGAGTTCGAGGCCGTCGTGCTCAAGGCGATGTCGAAGGACGTCAACGACCGCTACGCCAGCGCGAACGACATGCTCGCCGACGTCAATCTCCTCCTCGAGGACCCGACGCGCTCGACCGAGCGCGCGAAGATCACCGGGCCGCGGCGCCGGATCAAGAAGGGTGCACCGTCGTCGTCGCGCTACGTGGTGTGGATCGGCGGCATCGCGGTCGTGGTCGCGGCGGTGATCTTCAGCGTGACCCAGCTCCTCGGCTCGGCGAACAAGCCAGCCGATCCGGCCGCGGGCTCGGGGGGCGCGGTCGTCGTCGTGGCGGGACCCGCGATCGACGCGGGCGTGGCGCCGACCGTCGTCGACGCCGTGGCCGCACCCGAGACCCAGTTCATCACGATCTCGATCAAGACCATTCCCAAGGGCGCGACGATCTTCCTCGACGGTCTCGAGAAGGGCGCTCCGACTCCCACGACGATCCGCGTCGTCAAGAAGGAGAAGGACATCGCCGGTGTCGCGCGGCTCGCGGGCTACAACGACTACGAGTTCAAGCTGAACCCCCTCGAGCACGACGAGAAGGAAGTGCTCAGCCTTCGCCTGGTGAAGCCGCCGAAGGGTACGCCGGTGAAGACCGTCAAGGCGCTCGACGACACCAAGCCGCAGGGCACAGGATCCGCCGACACGATTCGCCGGCGCACGAGTGGCGAAATCAGTGGAGATCCGTTCCAGGGCAGCGGTACCGTCCCCCACACGAAGTGAGAGCAGGGCTCGCGATCCTGGTGATGATCGTCCTGACCGCGCAAGCGCGCGCGGAGGACGACGGCGGCTTCATCGGAGGCCGCATTGCACCACTGCTCGAGATCGACGACTGCCGGCAGTCCGATCCGACGCTGTCGCCCGACCAGCTGCGTGCGCGCGGCTCGGAACACTACCAGCGCGGTGGCACGCTCTACATCCAGGGTGACTACGCCGGCGCGATCGACGAGTTCGTCTCCGCGTACTGTCTGATCCCGTTCTACACGATCCTCAAGGACATCGGCCAGGCGTACGAACGCCGCCTCGAGTACGAGCTCGCGATCGGCTACCTCAAGCGCTACGTCTCGGCGGTCCCGACGGATGCAAAGGCTGCGAACCAGTGCGCGCCGGATCCGCAGGAGGACAAGGAGAACGTGCTGCGCCGGATCTCGGTGCTCGGGAACCTGACCGCCAAGGTCTACGTCGAGACCACGCCCACCGACGCGAAGATCACGATCGCAAATCGCGACGGCACGAAGGCATTCGGCAAGTCGCGCAGCCAGATCGATGTCCTCGGCGGCAGCTATCAGATGACCGTGGAGCGCGAAGGCTTCCAGCCGCACACCCAGACGATCGACGTCAGCATCGGTCGCCCGTACACGACCTACGTCCAGCTCGAGCCGCTCAAGGGCACACTGTCCGTGCAGGTCACGCCCGCCGATGCGCGGCTGTTCCTCGGCTCGCTCTACGTCGGGATCGGTAGCTACACCGCGGTCCTGCCGAGCGCGAAGTACAAGATCAGCGCGGAGTCACCGGGCCGCGAGCGCGCCGAGCTCGAGCTCGAGGTGTTGCCGGGCAAGACGCGGCGCGAGCTCGTCGAGCTCGAAGCGATCCCGGAGACCGGAAGACGTCAGCTGATCGTGGCGTCCGCCATCGCGGGCGGCGTCTCGGCGGGCGCCTTGCTGTTTGCGTTCAACCAGACCAACATCTCCGGTGTCGGTAGCGTGCTCGGTATCGGCGCCGGGCTCGCAGGTTCGTTCTTCGCGGTCCCAAGCGATCTGCCGCTCGGCACGAGTAACCTCACCATCACGACCACAGTCGCGGGCGGCATCGCCGGGTTGTTCGCCGCCCGCGTGTTCACGGATGAGGTCAAGTACATCCAGCCCGTGTTCGGCGCGAGCATCCTCCTCGGCGGAGCGGCGGGCTTCGTCGCAGGCGACCGGCTGAAGATCAGCACGGGCGACGCGGCACTGTTCAACAGCTCGGCGGTGTGGGGAACAGCGGCCGGCTCGCTGTTCGCGATCTCGTTCGAGCCGCCACGCCAGGTTGCCTCGGGCCTCGTGCTCAGCGGCCTGGGGATGGGCATCGTCGGCGGCGTCCTGATGACGCGCTACTACGACATCAGCCGCAATCACGCGCTGCTCGTCGACATCGGTGGCCTGGTCGGTATCGTCGGTGGCCTCGCCGTCGCCAGCGTCGCGAGCGAGACCCGCACCCAGGAGCGGCTGGCGAACTACTCGCTCGGCGGCATGGCGGTGGGCCTCGTCGGCGCGGGTGTCCTCACGCGCAACATGGATATTCCGAAGCTTCCGGTGTCTCCGTCGCTCGGCACCGCGACAACGCCCGACGGAAAGTCTACGACGACGTTCGGCTTGACTGGGACCTGGTGACGCGATGGAAAAGCACTCCACGGCGTGCCCGCTCGACTGCCCCGATCTGTGCGGGCTGACGGTCTCGGTTGACGGAGGTCGCGTCGTCGACATCGAAGGCGATCGCCGCGGCCCGATCACCGACGGCTTCATCTGCGGCAAGGTCCGCAAGTTCACCGATCACATGTACGGAGACGCGCGGATCGCGACGCCGCTCGTCCGCGACGGAGCGAAGGGCAGCGGCCTGTGGCGCAAGACGAGCTGGGATGATGCTCTCGCGATCATCGCAACGCGGCTGCAGCTGATCCGTTCGACGTCCGGTGCCGAAGCGATCGTCCCGTATCACTACGGTGGCTCGAACGGCTGGCTCACCGAAGGCGCGCTGGCGACGCGATTCTTCCGCCGGCTCGGCGCATCGAACCTCGACCGCACGTTCTGCGCCGCGGCGACCACCGCGGCGACCCACGGCCTGTACGGCGTGATGCCAGGTGTCGCGCTCGAAGATTACGAGCACGCGAAGCTGATCGTGTTGTGGGGCGTCAATCCCTCGGCAACCGGCATCCACCTCGTGCCCGTACTCGAGCGTGCTCGCGAGGCAGGGGCCAAGCTCGTCGTCATCGATCCGCGCGCCACGCCGCTCGCCCGGCGCGCAGATCTGCACCTCGCCGTGCGTCCTGGTGCGGATGTGCCGGTCGCGCTTGCCGCGATCCATGCGCTGTTCACGCGCGGTCACGCGAATCGCACGTTTCTCGCCGAACATGCCGCCGAGGTCGACGAGCTCGAGCGTCGCGCGGCCGCATGGTCGATCGAGGATGCCGCGCTCGAGGCCGGTCTCGATCCGTCGCAGCTCGATGCGTTCGTGGAGCTGTACGCCAAGAGCTCGCCTGCAGTGATCCGTGTCGGCTGGGGCATGGAGCGCAATCGCAATGGCGGCAGCGCCATCGCCGCGGTGCTCGCTCTCCCGGCCGTCGCCGGCAAGTTCGGTTCACGAGGCGGTGGCTACACGATGGCCAACAGCGACGCACGGTGGGGCGTGTCGTCCGAGGGCGGGATCGCCGAGCCCAAGCCGCCGACGCGCTCGATCAACATGTCGCAGATCACCACGGCGCTGCAGACGCTGACCGCACCGAAGATCGAGTGCCTGGTTGTCTACAACTGCAACCCGGTCGCGACCGCGCCCGACCAGCGCGCGCTCATCGAGGAGCTCCGCCGCGATGATCTGTTCGTCGTCGTCCACGATCAGGTGATGACGGACACCGCCGACCTCGCCGATGTCGTGCTCCCCGCGACGACATTTCTCGAGCACCGCGAGCTGCGGCGCGGTTATGGCGTGATGCGGATGTTCGACAGCCCGGCCGTCGTCGCGCCGGTCGGCGAGGCGCGCAGCAACAATCAGCTGTTCGGTGCGCTGCTCGAACGGCTCGACCTCGTCCACCCCGGCGACGCGATGACCGAAGACGCGATCGTCGCGCAGGTGTTCGCTGCCTCATCCGAGGGTGCCGCACTCAAGGATCAGCTCACGGCCTCGGCGATCGCGATCCCGTCGTCGGGCGCGCGGCCGATCCCGTTCGTCGATGTCTTCCCGAGCACGCCGGACAAGAAGATCCACTTCGTCCCGGCTCACCTCGATCGCGAAGCGCCGGGCGGTCTCTACACCTATCACCCCGATCCGCGTACCGACGACTTTCCGCTCGCCCTGATCTCGCCCGCGCTCGCCACGCAGATCAGCTCGATGTTCGGCCAGCTCCGCAGTGCACCGGCGTCGCTCGAGCTGTCGACCAACGACGCCGCCGGACGTGGGATCCAGACCGGCGACGAGATCCGCGTGTGGAACCTTCACGGCGAGGTGCACTGCTTCGCGAAGGTCGCGAGCGAGATCCGTGATGGCGTGGTCGTGCTGCCAAAGGGCCTGTGGCGCAAGCACACGGCGAATGGCTACACGGCGAACGCGCTGATCCCGCCGAACGTGTCGGACATCGGTGGCCAGGCCGCGTACAACGATGCGCGCGTGCAGGTAGCGAAGCGCTGACTGCTTTGATCGGACCCACGAAGACACGAAGGCCACGAAGTAGAAAGAGCGCCGCCATCTCGAGGTCCGCGCTCGACGTTGTCGGCAGCTGATTCACACGCGGGCGCTTGATCACGGTGCGCCGCCATCAGCGCGGATGAGACCTCGTCGATCCCCGACGCCGGCTCGCTCGCGTGCACCGGTCCGCGGCGCAGGTGCTTGCGCAGCGACTCACCGACCATGAGATCCATCAGGTGTACGCGCGGCCATCGGCGAGCGTTCCGAACTCGAAGATGTCGATGATGTTGGGGTGCCCGATCTTGTTGACCGCGCACGCCTCCTGGATGAACCGCTCGACCGTCGTCGGATTTTGCGAGACAAGGTGATCGGCAAGCGTGCCGCGATCAAGGTGCTACGCGCCGAGGTGGTCGTCCTCCCTCACAGCGCGATGGAAACGCTCACAGCGTCTCGAGGAACGCGAGCAACGCATCACGGTCGCTTCGCGGCGCGGTCCGGAAGGCCTCACGAGCTTCGGCGGCCTCCCCGCCGTGCCACATAATCGCCTCCGGCAAGGTGCGCGCCCGGCCGTCGTGGAGAAAATTGGCCCCGGGCTGGACGACCTGGACGAGCCCGATTCCCCACAGCGGTGGCGTTCGCCACTCGACGCCGGTTGCCGCAAAATCGCTGCGCGCGTCGGTGAGCAGATCGCCGACGTCGTGGAGGAGGAGGTCCGTGTACGGGTGGATCGTCTGATTCGCGAGCTGCGGAATCGGGTGGTCGCCCGTGACGATCGTCGGTGTGTGGCACCCCGAGCAGGTGAAGTCATCGAACAGCAGGCGGCCGCGCTCGGCAGTCGCGCTGCGCGGTGCGGCGGCGGGAACCGCGACGGTCGAGATGAAGAACGTCGAGTGTTCGAGTTGCTCGTCGTTGAGATCGCGCATCCCATCGTCCTCGGGGAACATCAGGTTCGACAGGCCGATGTCGTTGACGAAGGCGCCGGCTGTCTGCTGCAGCAGATCGGCGACGTTGGCCTTGTGGCCGAATCGGCCGATTCGCGGTGCGCCGAGCTGCGAATCCCAGACGAGGTTGACGCGGCCGGAGATGCCATCCCCGTCACTGTCGTCGGGGTCTTCGAGTGCACGGAGTGCGTGGTCGGGAATTGCCTCGAGCAGGCCAAGGCCGAACACCGCCGGCGCCTGGCGATACGACAGCGCGATTCCCGACGGCATCGGCGCGCCATTGGGTTGGATCACGGTGATGAACGGATCGCGCATCGGCTGCGTCTCGCCATCCGCGTAGTAGGCGGTTGTCTCGCGCCACGCGAGCTCGATGAACATTTCGGGCAAGCCGATGGTCGCGTGATCCTGGAGTTGCTGCCCGAACCCCGGCGCCGAGACATTGCCGCCGGGAACATCGGGGGTGCCGCTCGTCAGGCTGATCCGGACCAGTGCCTGCGATCCGAACGGACCGCGATCGAGCTCCGAGAGACCGCGGCCGTTTCCCGCGTGACAGGCGATGCACGAGTTGTGATTGAACAGCCGGCCGAGCTGCGGCGGCGCCCACACGAAGTTGAACGGACTGCGCCCGAACTGGTGGAGCTGGAGCTGCTCCTTGTCGAGGTTCGCGGCGGGGTGGCTGAACGCGTCACGCGAGCGATCGTCGACGGTGGTCGCCCCGCCTTGGCGGTCCTCGCCATCGAGGTTGTCGCCGCATGCAGCGCACGCGACCAGCGCCAGAAGTCCCCGTCTCACGGGACCAGGGTATCAGAGCTAGCTCAGGCGCTCGCCGGCGATCAGCTGCTCGTAGGTCTCGCGCGGCTTGATCACCGTGTATTTGTCACCACGTACGAGGACCTCGGGGACCCGCGGCCGGGTGTTGTAGTTCGACGACATCGTCGAGCCGTACGCACCCGCGGCGCCGATCCATAGCAGCTCGCCCTGTGCCATCTCGGGCAGGTTGCGATCACGCGCAAAGAAGTCGCCGGTCTCGCAGATCGGCCCGACGACGTCGGTCGCGATCTCGGGGCGGCCGGGCTTGGTGACCGGCTTCATCGGGTGGAACGAGCCGTACAGCGCGGGGCGCATCAGGTCGTTCATAGCCGCGTCGACGAGCGTGAAATGCTTCACCTCGTTGCGCTTGCGATACAGGACCTTCGTGATCAGCGCACCAGCGGCACCGACGAGCACGCGGCCCGGCTCGGTGTAGAGCTCGAGACCCATCGAGAGCAGCGGCGCGAGCGCCTCGCGGACGGCAACGCCGTACTCGGCGGGCGAAGGTACGACCTCGCCCTTGCCGTAATCGATGCCGAGGCCGCCACCGATGTCGATGTGCGTGAGCTTGATGCCGTCCTTCGAGAGATCCTGGATCAACGCGACGAGCCGCGCGATCGCATCGGCGAACGGCGACGTCTTCGTCAGCTGCGAGCCGATGTGGAAGTCGACGCCGGCGAGCTCGATGCCAC
>JAYUYE010000813.1:0-3309 GCA_043752985.1 Myxococcales bacterium | reverse complement strand
GCTGCGAGTTGAACTTCGTGCCGGTGGTGGTGGTCTTGCTCGCGAAGTCGGTGACGGGGCAGGTGAGGTGGCAGGTCACCGGAAGGAAGCCGACCATCAACTCCGCGACGTCAGCGTTGGAGCTACTGCCGCCCTGCCATGGCTTCTTGTGCAGCAGCGTCAGGGCCACGAGCACGCTGACCGTGATCGCGATGAGGCGGGTGCGGACGGTCATGACAATCCCAGCTCGTCCATGATGGCCTGCTCCGCCTCGGCGACACCAGGGGATGCAGGATGTCGAGGCCGCGCAATCGGCAGATCGAGGACGCGGCGAACGGTGGTCGGGCGCGCTCCGAGCACGACGATCCGGTCACCGAGCTGCACGGCTTCCTCGATGTCATGGGTGACGAACACGACGGTGCGTGGGCGGTCCGCCAGCGTGGCGACGAGCTCGCGGCGCATTCGCGTGCGGGTCTGGTAGTCGAGCGCGCTGAATGGCTCGTCGCACAGCAGGACATCGGTCTCGGCCGCGAGAGCACGCGCGAGCTCGCAACGCTGCCGCATGCCGCCGGAGAGCTGGTGCGGGTAGCTGCCGGCGAACTCGCCGAGCCGCGTGATCTCGAGCCACTCGGTGACCTTCTTCGTGCGCTGCTCCGGCGCGATCGTCCGCGGCAAGCCGCCCGCGATGTTCTCGCGCACGGTCAGCCACGGGAACAGACCGCCGTCCTGATAGATCGTTCGGCTCTGACCGTTGCGAACGATCTTGCCGCGCGTCGGTGCAGTGTGACCGCCGAGCAGCGACAGCAGCGTCGATTTTCCGCAGCCCGACGGGCCGACACACACGAGCAGCTCTCCGCGCGAGACCTCGAGGTCGAGGCCATCGATCACGGTGAGTCCGGGATAGTCGAAACCAACGCCGGTGAGCGACAGCATCACGGTCATCGATCGAAGCCCCAGCGCACGCTCGGGATCCTCGAGAGCCGTGCGAACAGCACATCGAGCCCGATGCCGATCGCACCGATCGTGATCATTCCGCAGACGACGAGGTCCATCCGCAGGCCATTGCGAGCGTCGACGATCAAGAACCCGAGACCGCTGCGAACCGCGATCATCTCGGCAGCGACCACGACCATCCACGCGACGCCGATCGCGACGCGGAATGCCGTCACCAGCTGCGGCATGATCGCGGGCAACGTGATGTCGAACAGTTTCTCGGTCGTCGACATCTCCATGTCCTCGGCGACCCGGTAGTAGATCCGCGGCACGGAGCCTGCGGCCGCCGCGGTGGCGAGCGTGATCTGGAAGAACGTCGCGATGAAGATGATGAAGATCGCCGGCGGATCGCCGATACCAAACCAGATGATCGCGAACGGGATCCACGCGATCGGAGACAGCGAGCGGAAGAAGTTGATCCACGGCATCAGCGCCGCGCGGGTCGCCGCAGACCGCCCGACCACGAGGCCGAGTGGCACGGCGAACAGTGTCGCGCCGATGAAGCCCCACGCGACGCGATACAGCGACGCGATCGTGTCCGCGATCAACCGGCCCGACCCGATCTCGTCGCGAAACGCGAGGACGACATCCCACGGGTGGGGGACCGTGCCCACCGGGAACGCCCCGCCCGTGTAGAGCGCCCACCACGCGACCAGCATCACGAGGCCGGTGAGGATAGGGAACACGATCCTGGGCACGGACTGCGCATCCTTGCACGCCGCAGCGCGCTGGTGCCACCCGCCAATCAAACCTGAGTGCGCGTACCACGAGGACACGCCCCATCGACGAGGACGCGGTCACTGCTGCGGTCGCGGTCGATGTCTCTGGCCGCGATCCTTGGGCGCTACGGCAAGACGATCGGCTACTGGAGCTACTACCTGAAGGTGCAGGCCTCGCTCCGGACATGGATGCCGAGAGGCGTGCGAGCTTCGTCGCATGATGAACGTTGCAATTCTCGGGTCCGGTGAAGTCGGCGCAGCTCTCGCCAAGGGATTTCTGACCAACGGCTACACGGTGATGCGCGCATCGCGCGAGCCCGCCAAGCTCGCCGCGTGGAAGGACGGCGCAGGAGCCGGCGCCTCGATCGGTACGTTTGCGGAGGCAGCGGCGTGGGGCGAGGTGATCGTCCTTTGTGTCAAGGGCAGCGCTGCGGTCGAGGTTCTCGAGCAGGCCGGCCTCGACAACTTCGCGGGCAAGACCGTGATCGACACGACAAACCCGATCGCCGAGGGCAAGCCCGACAACGGCGTCTTGCGCTACTTCACGAATGCGAACGAGTCGCTGATGGAGCGACTGCAGGCCAAGGCACCGAAGGCGAACTTCGTGAAGGCGTTCAACAGTGTCGGCAACATGTTCATGGTCAACCCGCCTTTCCAGCCACGCGCGACGATGTTCATTGGCGGCAACAGCGCCGACGCCAAGCAGATGACCACGAAGATCCTCGATCAGTTCGGCTGGGACGTCGCCGACATCGGCGGCGTCGAGGCGGCGCGCCCGATCGAGCAGCTGTGCATCCTGTGGTGCGCCCCCGGCTTCCTCCGCAACGACTGGGCACATGCGTTCAAGTGGCTCAAGCTCGGCTAGACTAGCGGACGTGCCGCGCGCCCTGACGATCCTGCTCACCGGCGCGCTCCTGGGGTGCGCGGAGCCGACGCCGAACCCGCTGGCTGACTCGCCCTGGTCGCTCGGCCCGGAGCTGCCGTCCCCACGACTGGAGGCGGGTGTCACCGCACTCGGCCAGCGCTTGATCATGGTCGGTGGATTCGATCAAAACGTCGCGCAGGGTCTCCGGATCACGCCGGAGGTGCTGTCGCTCGATCTGCTGACCGAGACGTGGTCCCGGTTGCCCGACGCTCCGGTTGCGTGGACCCACGCGAATGTATGGGCTGCCTCGTCGACGCTCTATCTTCTCGGCGGTCTCGACACCCCCAGCTTCCTCGCGCGCGGCGAGAGCTTCGCGCTCGACCTCGACCTTCCCGACCCGCAATGGCGCGCGATCGCCCCGATGCCCGCCGGCATGGAGCGCGGCGCCGCGGCCGTGCTGTCGATGCCGCCGCACATCTACGTGCTCGGCGGCGCTTCGACCTCCGATGCCCTCGCGACCTGCCTCGACTACGACTTCTCGACCGACTCGTGGTCGATGCTGCCCGATCTCCCGATGCCGCGCTCGCATGCCGCCGCGATGCGCCTCGAGGACGGGACGTTGATCGTCGCAGGTGGGCTCAGCTCGCTCGACTCGGCGCGGCCGCTCGGCGATGTCTGGGCGCTACTGCTAAACGCCACCGAGTGGGTGCCGCTCGCGCCGATGCGCCGAGCCCGCGGCGGGTGCGCGTACGG
>JAYUYE010000812.1:0-3311 GCA_043752985.1 Myxococcales bacterium | reverse complement strand
GCAGACCGAGGATCTGCTCCGCCTTCATCACGGGTTCGTTTGTGGGCCGCTCCGACTCCGACATGCGGCCGGTTTAACACGGCACTACCGTCGGAGGGTGTTCACTTCATCTCGGCTTTGAGCTTCGCGGTCAGGTCAACGGTGGGATCCGCCCAGACCGTGGCGCTCTGGTCGATGATGAGATGAACGCCCTCGGCCTTTGCAATCTTCGCGATCAGCGGCTCGGCCTGCTTGAGGAGGCCCTGGATCAGCTTCGTGCGATCGCCGGCAAGCTCGCGCTCGAGCTTCACGTACGTCTGCTGGAGGTCGACGAACTTCTTCTCGAGCTCCTGGCGCTTCGCCGCGTACATCTCCGGCTTGAGCACGGTCTTCTGCTTGTCGAGGTCGGCGTCGGCCTTCTTGAGGTCCTCCTGCCGCTTGTCGAGCTCGGCCTGCTTGGCCTTGCGGGTCTTCTCGAACGCGTCGTTGGCGCGCTTGCCAGCGGGCGTGCTCGACAGTGTGTCCTCGATGTCGATGACACCGATCTTCGGGTTCGTGGGGACCGCGCTGCCCGCCGGGCTGGACAGCAGCGGCGAGACCATCAGGCCGAGGCCAAGGCAACCAAGAGCAAGGTAGCGATTCATAGGCTCCTCATACGATGACTTGGACGGCGGTCCAAGCCCGTTGTTCAATCGCCCGGGGCTAGAAGAAGTTACCGATGGTGAACTCGAAGACCAGAGGATCTTCGCCAGTCTGCGCGTCGAGGGGGATGCCCCACTCGAACCGGAGGGGGCCGATCGGCGAGAACCAGCGGAACCCGAAGCCGACGGACTTGCGGAGGCCGCTCACGATCGAGTCCGGCAGGCGGAAGCACGGGTCGAACTTGATCGAGATCGACGAGTTCTTGCGCTGGAGGCCCGAGCAGTAGCGATCCTCGAGGTTGTAGGCGTTGCCCATGTCGAAGAACACGACACCGGAGATGCCGACCTTCTTGAACAGCGGGAACTCGACCTCGTTGTTGAAGATGACCTGCATGTTGCCGCCGAGCGGCAGGCTGCCGAGGCCCTGACCGACGTCGCCTGGCGGCTGGGTCAAGAGCTTGGGACCGAGCGAGCGCGGCGCGTAGCCACGGATGTCGTAGATGCCGCCAACCAGGTAGCGCTCGGAGATCGGAACGCCGAGCGGGTCGGTCGAGGTGGTGAAGCCGAGCTCGAGGTTGCCGTGATAGACGAACGGTCCCCACAGGCTGCGGTAGTGGCGCATGAAGCCACCCCAGCGGACAAACTTGTTCTCGGAGCCGGTGTACTGGCTCGCGTACTCGGCAAAGATCGTGTGGTACCAGCCGCCGGTCGGGAACAACCGGTTGTTGCGCGAGTCCCACGACAGCGACGCGCGGAGCGAGCTGGTGACACCACCGCGGAACAGGTTCGCGACGCTGGTCGCCGCGATCGGCGCGCTGGTCGCTCCGAGGTTCGCGATGCCGCCCGAGCCCGTCGTGATGCTGACGTCCTCGAGCTTGTACGTGAGGAACGCGCGCGCCTCGTACGACAGCGGGTACCCCCAGGTCAGCGTTCCACCGGAAGCGTTGCGATAGACCGTCCCGAAGCCGCGGCTCTGGTTGTAAAGATCGAAGGCGAACGTCCACTGGGTGTCGAGGAAGTACGGCTCGACGAACCGGAGGAGAAACAGCTGGCGAAGGCTCGAGATCTGCGCCTGCAACGCGAGCGTCTGGCCGCGACCGAACAGGTTGTTCTGCGAGATCTGCGCCTGGGCGATGAAGTTCTCGACCGACGAGAACCCGGCGCCGATCTGGAACGTGCCGGTGGGGCGCTCCGAGACCTCGACGTTGACCTCGACGAACTCGTCGCTGCTGCCGCGCTTGGTCGAGATCACGACGTTCTCGAAGAAGCCGAGCGCGGTGATCCGGCGCTTCGAGACCTCGAGGTTCGTGTTGTTGAACATCTCGCCCTCGGAGATCTTCATCTCGCGGCGGATCACCTTGTCGCGAGTCTTCGAGTTGCCGCGGATATTGATGCGCTCGAAGTACGCGCGCTTGCCACGCGCGACCTCGAAGGTCAGCGTGATCTTGCGGTTCGGCAGGTCGACCTTGGTGAGCGGCAGGACGTTCGCGTACGCGTAACCTTGGTCCTGGTAGAACGAGCTCAGCTTCTCGCGGTCCTCGGCGATCGTCGTGCGCGAGAACGTCATCCCGGCGCGCAGATTGATCTTCTTCGCGTTGTCCGCGGCCGAGCCGATCAGGTCGCCCTTGAACGCGACCGAGCCGATCGTGAACACCGGGCCCTCGTCGACCGGAATCGACAGGTACATGAACTGCTTGTCGCGCGACAGCCGGAGCTGCGGAGTGCCGACCTTGACGTTCGCGTAGCCGCGGTCCCAGTAGTACGCGGAGACGAGCAACAGGTCGCGCTCGAACGCTTCCTGGCTGTAGGTGCCGGAGTCATTGAGGAACGACAGCCCATCCTGGCGGCGCGTGGCGATCGCACCGCGCAGCTCGTCATCGGAGATCGCGGCGTTCCCGATGAACTGGACCTCGCGGATCTTGACCTTGGCCTTCTCGTCGACGGTGAACCACACGTCGACCTCGGACTCGTTGACCGGCTTGACCTCGTAATCGACGGTCGCGAGGTAGAAGCCCTTCTGGACGTAGAGATCCGCGATCTTCTCGCGGTTCTTCTTGACCTTGCCGATGTCGACGATCGCGTCGAGCTCGAGGTCGAGGATCTCGTTGATCTTGTCGAGCCCCAGCTCGCTGTTGCCCGCGATCAGGACCTTGCGAATCGACGGCTTCTCCTTGACCGCGAAGGTCAGCGTGACGCCGCCGCTGGCGACGACCTCCGCCTCGACATCGATGTCGGCGAAGAAGCCCATCTTCCACATCGCGCGCAGATCCTCGCGGAGCTTCGCGGCGTCGAGCAGCGTGCCCGGCTTCGAGAGGAGCTGGACGCGGATCGCGTCGTCCTCGACTTTGCGGTTGCCGCGGAACTGCACGCGCTCGATCGCGCGGCCCTGGAGGTTGAGCGGCGCAGGTGCCGCGGGCGGCGCAGGTGCCGCAGGTGCCGCGGGCGGCGGAGGAGCCGCAGCTGGCTGAGCGAGTACATCGCCCGCGATCACCAGCGCGATCGCGATCACCATCCAGCGCACCATCACAACTCCGCGGTTCACGTGGCAGCCTCGTCTTCGGTCGCGGACGCGGCTGCAGCAGCCCTCGCCTCGCCTTCGTCCTGTGCAACTCCCGCAGCCTTGCGAGCCGCGGCGTCGCCTGCGAGCGCCGGGGTCGGCGACTCGCTCTCTTCGACCAGTCGTCCGCCATC
>JAYUYE010000811.1:0-3312 GCA_043752985.1 Myxococcales bacterium | reverse complement strand
CTTCCTGGATCGTCTGGGCCTCGCCCCACAGCAGGAAGCCGATCGTCACCGAGACGCCGCCACCGATCATCCCGATCAGCGGCAACCGACTGGGCTTCGGTGACCCCTGGTCGACCTGTTGCTCCTGCGGCGGCTGAGTCGCGATCGAGGAGGCCTGTGGCTCTACGGCCGCAGACAACACGAGCGGTGGCGGCGGCTGGTTCGGGCCCGGCGGAGTCGGCGTGACGGCCGGCTCGACCGCCTTGGACTCCGTGAACAGCGTTGCGAGGCTGTCGAGAGAGTCCATGGATTGCCCGCTCGCGAGCATCACCTTCGCGTCGCGGGTCACACCGCCGCGAGTCACGCGATGAACCTCGATCTCGAGGCCGCCGGGTTTCGGTGTGGTGGTCGCGTAGACCACCTCGTCGACGGTGAGCATGCCGAGCACCTCATCGCGACACGCGGGAAGCTCCGGCTTGCAGCCGACGGCAGCTGCCGCGTCGGTGAACGTGATCTCGCCGGGCGACACGTCCTTGCCGGGGCTCGCCGCCAGCCGCACGAGAGCCGTATCGATTTTTGCGCGCGTGGTCGCATCGGCGCGGCCCTCGGTCTGCAGCACGAGGATCTTGTGCGGGTCGGCGACCGCGGTCGCCGTCATCGCGAGAACGAGAACGGATGCCATTGCGCGCTTCATGATCCGAGCTTCTCCATGCGGGTGCGAATCTGCTCGGCGTCGCCCGCCTTGGGCGACAGCTGCAGGTAGCGCAGGAAGCTCTTCTTTGCCTGCGCCTTCTGGCCCATCTTCTCGTAGACGAGCCCGAGGCCGCGCCAGGTTGGCGGATAGCCTGGGCTTGCCGAGAGCGAGTCCTTGAACGTCGTCAGTGCGCCGGTTGTGTCACCGCGCACGTACTGCTGAAAGCCGGTCTTGTACGCGACGGCGGGATCGGTCTTCGGCGTCTTCTCCGGTGCGGCCACGTACGGATCGATCGGCCTGCCGGTGAGCTTGCCCGTCCTGGGGTCCCTTGGCTTCTTCGGCTCCTTCGGCGGCGTGATCTTCGCCGTCTCGATCGGCTCCGGCTTCGCCGTCTTCGCTGCCTCGAGCTTTGCGACCCTTGCGAGTCGCGCAGCCTCGGCCGTCTCGCGCTGGGCGTCGGCGGCCTTCGCGGCAGCGGCATTCGCGGCCTCGATCTTCGCGAGCCGCGCCGTCTCCTGCTTTGCAGCCTTCTGTGCAGCGGCGTCTGTCCTCGCCGTCTCGACCCGCGCAGCCTCCGCCTTCGCGGCCTCGAGCGTTGCTGCCTTCTTGGCTGCGGCCTCCGCCTTGGCTGCGTCGATCTTCTGCGCCTCGATGCGTGCGGCCTCGAGCTTCGCGGTGTCTGCCGCGGCAGCCTTCACGGGCTCGACGGGCACGGGCTCGGCCTTCGTCGGTTCGATCGGAGTCGGTGGTTGCGCCGTCGCTTCGTACGCCGGCATCGGGACCGGCGTCGCGGGCGGGTCCGCTATCTTCGCGTTCGCCTGGGACTCCGACGGCCGTGGCTCGGCCGGTCGCGAGGTGTCCGCGATCGGCGGCTCGACCGCTTTGTCCTTGTCCTTGTTCTTGCCGCCACCACTCGCGGCGACCGCGATCACGACGATCAACAGGATCACGCCGAGTGCGCCGCCGATCGCGTAGATCAGCCGCTTGCGTGCTGACTTCGGGTCGTCTTCGTACTCACTGCCGTCGTCGACCATCGCGCCGTGCGAGTCCGTCTTCCAGCCCCAGTCCGCGAGCATGTCGGGCGCGGACGCGCGGTCGGCACCCGCCTGGCTCGCCGAGCGTGGTCGCGGCAGCGCGACGGCTGCCGCTGGATTGACGGGGGGGAGTATGGGCGGAGCGACCACGGGCGCGGCGACGACAGGCGGGCTCGGCGGCGTGACCGGCACCTCGACGTACGGCTTGACGCCGCTGTTGGTCGCGAAGTCATCGTCGAACGCGCCGGGCGGTGTCGCAGGCAGGCCGGCGATCCCTGACGCCGCCGCTGCCGGCTCGCGGGTCTTCGCTGCGGGTGCGGCCGTTGCGGTCAGCGCGGGCGTCGCGATGGTCTCGGCGTTCGAGATCGACGCCTTGGGCTTTGGCTCGTCGACGATCGTCGCCTTCGGCTTGGCCTTCTCGATGATCATCGCCTTCGGTTTGACCTCCTCGACGATCAGCGTCATGGGCTTCGCGAGGGCTGTGTAGTCATCGGCGGGCGGCAGCGTCGGGATGCCGGTCCCCGGCTGCGTGCTGGCGATCGTCGGATCCTTGGCGGGCTTGCTGAACGCCTTCGGCGACAGGTTGCTGCTCTGCGGCTCGAGCTTCGCCTCGGCGACGGCCCTCGGCAGATCGGCAACCGAGAGACCGGAGCCAGCAGGGATGGTCTTGCCTGGATCGGCCTTCGGCGGGAGCTTCGGAAGCTCGGTCAGCGACAGACCGGAGCCCACCGTCATTGGCTTGCTGGGTTCGAGCTTTGCCGGCTCGATCTTCGCCGGCTCGCGGATCGGGGCCATGCCGTGCACGGTCATGTTGAGCTGCTGCCGCGTCGCCGGAGAAGAAGCCGACGTCGCCGCGAGCTTGGCCGCGAGTGCGGCGCCGGTCGACGACGATGGGCTCGGCGCATCGTCGGGAACCGCGATCGCGAGGTACGCCGTGATCTGCTCGTTGGAGTCGGGATAGCCCGCGTCGTCGAGGACTGCCGAGATCTCGGCGGCCATGACCTTCGCGCTCTGGTAGCGGTTCGCCGGATCGCGATCGAGGGCCTTCTTGCAGATCGCGTCGAGCTCCGCGGGCACGTTCGCGTTGTGCTCCGAGGGCGGGTGGATCTCACGCTCGAGCACCGCCGCCTTGCGCGCGTCATCCGTCGCGCCATCGAACAGCCGCTCGTGCGCGAGCGCTTCCCACAGCATGACGCCGAGTGCAAACACGTCGCTTCGCCGATCGCCGGCCCCACCGCGCAGGCGCTCGGGAGCGGTGTACGCGACCGAGGCAGTCGCGGGCGGCGCGATCGAGATCCCCGCGGTCGTGACGACGACGGCCTGCGGCACAAGCGTGCCGAGTGGTTGGCCGCCCTTCTGCGCCTTGTGGACGGCTTCCGCCGCTTCGCTGACCACCCGCGCGGTCGACAGCTCGTCGAGCCGCCGCGTCGCGCCGATCAGCGCGTGCAGCGTGACTCCCGGGAAAGTTCCGCTGCTCGGTGACGGAGCGCCAGTGCTGGACACAGCTCTATCGTAGCGTAGGTCCACCCCGGCCGACACAACCCCGGTCACACGCCCATCCCCCAACCGCCTTGCCGGGCGGCCAGACCCTCGATGTAGACTCTG
>JAYUYE010000810.1:0-8189 GCA_043752985.1 Myxococcales bacterium | reverse complement strand
CGGTCGGACTCTTGCTCGCGACGTACTCGCTCGCGCAGATGGTCGTCGCACCGCGCTGGGGTCGGCTCTCCGATCGCGTGGGACGCAAGCCGATCATGGTGATCGCGGCGGCGGGGACGTGCGTCAGCTTCGTCGTGCTCGGCATCGCGGACAACCTCGCCGTCATCTTCGCGGGCCGCGCGGTGCTCGGCTGCTTTGGCGTCGGCTACGGCACCGCGCAGGCGTGGGTCGCAGATACGACGCCGGTCGAGGAGCGCAGCCGGGTGCTCGCTCTCGTCGGTGCGTCGCACTCCGTCGGGTTCGCACTCGGCCCGGCGCTCGGTGCGGTCGGCGTGATGACCGGCGGGCTGTCCGCGCCATTCTGGTTTGGAGCAGGCTGTGCGGCGCTCAGCTCCGTGCTTGCGGCGACGCTACTGACCGCAACGCCACCGCAGCCACGGACGTCCACCGCGCCACGCCTGCGCGACTTCGCCGGCAACCGATCGTTCGCGATCTGCCTCGCCGTGTCGTTCGCCCTGACCTACGCGTTCTCCAACATCGAGGCCACGTTCGCGCTGTTCACCTTCGACGAGCTCGCGTTCACCCCGACCGAGAACGGCTTGTTCTTCGTGCTGATCGGCCTGTGCGCTGCGGCGACCCAGGTGCTCGTGACCCGCCGCCTCGCACGCCGGTTCCCCGAACACATCCGCGTGATCCTCGGGCTCGCGCTGCTCGGTGCCGGTGCGGCGGCGATTCCCGGTGCGGCCAGCGGGGCCACGCTGATTCCGCCCATGGTGGTCGTCGCCGCGGGCTTCGCGATCACCACGCCCTCGCTGACGGCGTGGATCTCGCGCAGCGCACCTGCCGATCGTCAAGGCGAGGCGCTGGGCCTCTCGATGTCCGCCGCGGCGATGGCTCGGATCGCCGGTCCCAGCGTCGGTGGCCTGATGTACGACGGGCTCGGTCACGGCTGGCCGTTCTGGGTAGCCGGTGCGCTGCTCGCCGCGACCGGCGTGGCGACCTGGCTCGTGACCAGGGGTCGCGCATGAGGCGCGCGACGGGTATCGGGTTGCTCGCGCTGCTCGCGGTTCATCCGTTCCTGCGGCCCGAGGGAGGGTGGGCGCTGCTGTCGACGTGTGACCTGGCTGCATTCGTGACTGCGCTCGGGTTGCTCACCGGGTGGCATCGCTGGATCGCCGCAGCCTTCGTGTTCCAGCTCTCGGTCGGAATGCCAGCGATGATCCTCGGGATGTTCACCACCTATCACTGGAACGTCACGGGCATCGCCGTTCACGTGGTGCCGCTGATGATCGGCGGCGTGCTCGTGCGCCGGCATGGCTTGCCGCGCAAAAGCGCGCTGATCGCGTGGAGCGGCTACGCCGGCTCGGTGGTGCTCGCCGCAGCGATCGCACCGCCCCTGCTCAACATCAACTTCGCGACGATCGTGTGGCCGCCGCTCTCGAAGACGTTCACGCTGCTCCAGTTCCAGGCCACGCTCGTCGCGCTGGTCGGCGTACTGCTGGTGCTCGGAGAGCTCGGTACGCGAGCGGTCGTCAGCCGTCGGTAGCTCACGACGCGGCGCACGTCTGCGCGTTCCGCTTCGATCAGCGCATCGCGCGAGCGTGTCGACACGACCGATCTCGGGAATACCGACGCTGTGCGTCAGTTGTCGACGCGAGCGAGTGCGCGAGCACCCTCGAGGTAGCGGCTGATCACGCTCTGGATCTGGTCGAGCTGCTCGAGCTGCCGGATCCCGGCGATCTCCTCGTCGGACAGATCGGGGTGCCAGAACTGGATGAACACGTTGTAGCGGTCGGCGCCGCTCCGGTTCCACACCTCGTGCTCGAACGAGTCGTCGAACACGATGCACGTGCCCTCGGGCTGCTGGCGCGTCTCGTGACCAACGCGCATCTCGACCGGATCCGGGACGATCACGCCGAAGTGACACGTCAGCTGCGCGTTCGAGGCGCCGCAGTGCTTCGGGATGTGCGTGCCCGGCGTCAGCCTCGAGACGAACGCAGTGCCCGCGCGCCGCGGCACGGCATCGATCAGCTTCATCAGCCGCGGGAACATCTTGCAGTGCTCCTCCCAGCGGTGCCCGCGGTAGTCGAGGTAGAGGACATGCCAGTCGCCGCCGTCTGCCTTCTCCTCGAGGATCGGCCCGACATAGTCGCGAAACGTGACCGCCTGCTGCGCCAGGAACGTCTCGAGCTCGGCGCGAATCACGGCGTGGTTGTCCTCGAACGTGGCGGCCCACGGGATGGTGCCGGCATCCCACCACGGCTGCGAACCGAGACCGGGGATCAGGAACCGCGCGTACTGCAGCGGATCGAGCGGTGGAAACAGGGGTGGCTCGCCGGCCGCATCACGTCGCAGCATCTCCGGCAGATGCTCGAACAGCTTGGTCACCCTGTTCATCCGGCGGATGATAGCCTCTGAGCCGCATGACCGTCGCGATCATCGTGGCAATCGCCGGCATGCTGATCCTCGTCGAGCGCGCGTGGCCCGGCCGCGTGTGGCCGAGCGTGCCCGGCTGGTGGCCACGCGCGTTGCTCGTCAACGGGTTCCAGATCGCCGCCGTATTCATCGCCGGTGCAACCTGGGAGAACTGGCTGCACCGTCCGCAGGTGTTCGCACTGCACGAGCTGTCGTTCGGCGCGCAGCTGGCCATCGGCTACGCGGTCAACGTTCTGTGGCTGTACTGGTTCCACCGCGCGCGTCACGCGATCGGTCCGTTGTGGCGCTGGACGCACCAGCTCCATCACAGCCCCCAGCGGATCGAGATCCTGACCGCGTTCTACAAGCACCCGCTCGAGATCGTCCTCGAGTCGGTGCTCGCGTCGGTGCTGTTCTTCGTCGTGCTCGGCGCGTCGCCCCACGCGGCGTTCGTGATCGGCACGTTCAGCGGCGTCGTCGGGCTGTTCTATCACTGGAACATCACGACCCCGCACTGGCTCGGCTATGTGATCCAGCGCCCCGAGAGTCACTGCATCCACCACGAGCGTGGCGTGCATGCGTTCAACTACTCGGAGCTGCCGATCATCGACATCCTGTTCGGGACGTTCAAGAACCCGCGGCGGTTCGAGACGCAGTGCGGATTCATGCCCGGTCGCGAGCAGCGGTTCGGCGCCCTGCTCACCGGCCGCGACGTCAACGCGGAGTGACGGGACGGCGACGGAGGACGATGATCGCAGGCACCACGGTGAGCGCGGCGAGCACGCAGGTGATCTCGCCGATCAGCGAGGCGAGACCGAAGCCCCGGATCGCGAGGTTGTCGCTGACCTGAAGCGAGCCGTATCCGATGATCGTGGTCAGCGAGCAGATCAGGACGGCCGGGCCGCTCGTCCGCAGCGCCACTCGGACATCGTGGTCCTTGCGTGCGCGCTCCGCGATGTTGATCGCGTAGTCGACGCCGAGGCCGAGCGTGATCGGCAGCGCGATAAAATCGAGAAAGTTCACCTTGAGTCCGAGCAGCGCGCACACCGCGACCATTGCCAGCGTTCCGAGCGCGGTAGCGGCGAGCACGGCCAGCGCGCGCCGGTTGAGGCCGACGCCGAGCACCACGAGCAGCACGAGTCCGAGCGCCGCGACCATGCTGACGACTGCGCCGTCGCGGGCGATCGAGGTCACGATGTCCGCGAAGATCACGCCCATCCCCGAGCTCGTCACGGTCTCGCCGGTCGGCAAGTGGAGCTCGCGGATCGCGCTCGCGAACGCGATCAAGTCCTTGCCGTTCCACGGGTCGAGGTGATTTGCGATCTGGACCGCGACGAGCAGGCCGACGCGGCCGTCGCGCTCCGTCAGCCGGTCGGTGATCGCGCGCGGCACGTCGGCGAGCGTCAGGGCTCGGAGGTCGTCAGGTGGGCGGAGCTCTCGGAGCTCGTCGACATCATCCCGCCTGAGCCCGCTCCACTCTTCACCGTCGATGATCTCGCGGATCTCGCCGAGCAGCTCCAGCCGCTCTCTCTGGTCAGGTGGAAGGACGTCGAGGATCGACTGCACGCCACCGATCCGGCGCGCACCCGCAGGTCGGTCTGCATCGATCGCGCGGAGAGCGGTCACGACGCCAGCGACCTGGTCCTGTCGATCGGCGGCGACGTAGGTCTTGCCGCCGACGCCGCGGCCGAAGGCCTCGTTCGTCACCGTCTGCCACTTCCGAGCGACGAGTGCGTCGTCGGCGACCGAGCGCAGGTTGCGCAGGTTGTACTCGAGCGGATCCGCAGCAAGGTAGCGCCAGACCACGACGCCCGCACCGATCGCCAGCGCGACCGCAGCCAGGCACACGACGAGCGGTTGGCCGAAGCCGAACGTTCGCGCGAGCACTCGCCCGAGCCGATCACCACGCGACACGTGCGCGCGAGCGGCGAACCGCAACACCATTGCGGGCAACAGCACATACGACCCGATCCAGCACACGATCATGCCGACTGCGCCGATCACGGCGAAGTCCGAAAACCCACGGAAGCTCGTCGCAGCCAGAGAACCGTACGCGATCGCCGCGCCGAGCGACGCGATGATCGTCGGCCGCAGCGTTGCGACGATCGCAGCGGCCATCGCCTCGGGTGCGAGGTGACGCTCGCGTTCCTCGAGGTAGCGGGCGACGAGCAGGATGCCGTAGTTGATTCCGTTGCCCGCGATGATCGCACCGAGGAAGGCGGTCGCGGCGTTGAGATGACCGACGGTGAGCGCAGCCGTGCCGAATGCGATGGTCGTGCACGCGACGAGATTGACCGTCAGCATCACGAGCAAGCCGAGCCGCCGCAGGTAGACCACGAGCAGGATTCCGACCAGCACGGCGGTGATCACACTTGACCAGATGATCCCGCGCGCGAGGGCGCGGTGCTCTGCGACCGTGGTCGGCACTCCACCGGTCGCACCGACGTCGACGCCCGAGCTCGGCGCGATCACCTTGGCGCGGATCTTCGCGATCTCCGCGACAAGCCGCTCACCGCGCGCAATGTCACGGGCCTGGAACGCGGTGTGGACCCGGATCAAGCCGATCGTGCCGTCCTCGCTCACGAAGCTGGAGCGATCGAGCTTCGCCTCGGCCGCATCACGGCGCGCTCGTAGATCGTCGAGGAGCTTGCGGTCGTTCTCCGCAGCGGCGAGATCCTCATCGAGGTCGATGAACAGCGGGTTCGCCCTCAGCTTCGCGCGCTCGATCCGGCGGACCAGTGCATCACGCCCGCGGACGAGGTCCGCGACCGGCACGAACAGGTGGCGATTGCTGCGCAAGAAGAACCGAAGTTCCTCATCGTTGGCTTCGACGCGTTCGACGAGGTCCTTCGGCAGCGCCTCGAGCAGCTCGGCCACCCGTCCGACCACCACCTCACGAGTTTGGGCATCGCGCGCCGAGACGAGCACGAGTGCGGTGTCCTTCTCGACCATCCGAGCCTCGAGCTTGCGCTGGTCGCGAACCGCCGGGGCGTCCTGGGGAAGCAAGTACGAGAAGTCCGCGCGGATCGGCAGCCGGAACACGATCAACAGGAGCGCGCCGACGACCAGCGCGACGCTCACCGCGCTGATCGCGACGAGATGACGCTGGAGCCAGCGAACGTAGCGGCGAGAGATGAGCTCGAGCGAGGACACGGCTACGGGAAAAGAACGATCTTGCCGTGACTCTCCCGGCTGGCGAGCAGCTCGTGTGCACGTCTCACGTCCGCCAGGGGCAGCGTGTGCCCGACCTGGATCGCGAGCCGCCGGTCGAGCACGCGGGTGAGCAGCCATTCGATCGACGGCAGCAGAAGATCGGGACGCCCGAAGATCGCATCCAGGTGGAGGCCGAGTACGGCGTGCGAACGGAACAGCAACTTCACGGTATCGAGCGGACGCGGATCTCGACTCGAGACGCCGAACACGACCAGGCGTCCGAGCGGTGCGAGAACCGCCAGGCTCTTGCGCAGGATCTCGCCCCCGACCGACTCGAGGATGACCGCCGCGCCGCCGAGCTCGCGAACGGTTGCCTCGAACGCGTCGTAGTCGACGACATGATCCGCGCCGAGCGCACGTACGAGAGAGCGCTTGTCCTCGGTAGATGCGGTCGCAACGACCCGGAGGCCGAGCAGCTTCGCGATCTGCACCGCCGCGGTGCCGACGCCTCCGGCTGCGGCGTGGATCACGACGATCTCACCAGGCGCCGCACGCGCGACGGTCGTCAGAGCGTGATACGCGGTCAGAAAGCTGATCGAGAACGCCGCGGCCTCGGCGAACGCCAGGCCCTCGGGGATCGCGAGGCAGCTCGTGGCGCGCACGGCCGCGCGCTCGGCCTGCAGCCCGCCCCGACCGGTCACCATCACGCGCGTCCCGACCGGCGGTGATGTCACGCCCGGGCCGACGGAGATCACGGTACCTGCGGCTTCGGCTCCGGGCGGAAACGGTGGCTTGGGCCCACCGACATAGAGACCCTCTCGCTGCATGAGATCGGCGTAGTTGACGCTGCACGCCGCGATCTCGACGACTACCTCACCCTCGCCTGCCACCGGCTCCGCGACCTCGCGGATGTGAACCTGCGAGACATCGCCGAACCCATCGATCCAGACCTGCCTCACGCTGCCATCCAGCGTGCGACGCGCTCGCGGCGCGCTTGGACCGCACCTTCGCTACCGGGGGGAGCCTCGATCATCGCGAACACGAGCTCGGCGCGGAGCACGCAGGCCTCCGCGCAGCGCGCCAACACCCGCAACCGAACTGGAGCGATTGCCTCGCCCGCAGCGGAGCCCGCGACCGCGCCGTCGATGCGCGCCTCGATCTCGACCTGTGCCGGCAGCGGCACGGGTGCGAGGACCTTCGCATCGCGGATCATCGCGAGCAAGGCCCACCGCTCGACGCCGTGGCGCGCGCGCACGGCCATCTCGGCGAGCGGGCCCGCGACCTGCGCCGCGAGCTCGACCAGCCAGGTCGCCGGTAGCACCAGATGGCCCGGGAAATGGTCCTGCAGGCCCAGATGATCCGCCGCGATCTCCGCGACGCCTGTCGCCTGATCCCCGGAGATCCGGATCGACTGGATCAGCTCGAACATCAGCGAGCCTGATGCTCCGCCAGTCGCGCGATCGCGGCGACGGTGCAGTAGCGAGGCAGCGTCTGCGAATGGATCTTCACGGGGAAGATCTGAGGAGGTGAGTCCGCGAGCAACGCCATCAAGTGCTCGCGACCGAGCGCGGTGAGGTGACCGTGCTGCGCGAACGCCGCGTCATCGAGGTCGCCACGCGCGAGCCGGTACAGCGTGCCCTCCGGGATCGCGATCCCGAACCGCTCCTCCACTCGGTACAAGAGATCGAGCAGATCGAGCGACGTGAACGCCAGATCATAGAACAGCAGCTGGTCGCCGCGCACGGGTTCGGTCTCGGGCAGACCGAGGGTCTCGCGCACGAGCGTGATCACGACATCGAGAGTCACGACGCAAACCTCCTCAGGATGATCGCTGCGTTCTGGCCACCCATCCCGAACGAGACGGAGAGCACGCAGCTCGCACCCGTCTCGCGCGGCCCACCAATCACGTGATCGAGGCGGCAGGCTTCATCAGGGTGGACGAGGTTTCGCGTCGGCGGCACCACGCCGCTCCGGCAGGTCGCGATCGCGGCGATCGCCTCGAGGGCACCGGCGGCGGCCATGGTGTGGCCGATCGCGCCCTTGAGGCTCGACACCGGAACGCGGTCGCCGAGCACTGCCCGGATCGCACTCGCCTCGGCGATGTCGCCGACGTGGGTCCCCGTGCCATGCGCATTGACCGCTTCGATCGCCGATGCGGCGAGTCCACCATCCGCGAGCGCCCGCTGCATCGCGAGCGCGGCGCCTGCACCGTCGGCTGGCGGCCGGTTGAGATCGAACGCATCCTGCGACGCTCCGTACCCGACGAGCTCGGCGATCGGCTCCACGCCACGCCGGCGCGCGCTCTCGAGAGACTCGATCACGAGGGCTCCGGCACCATCCGCGAGCGCAAATCCGCGCCGGTCGCGATCGAACGGCTTGCACGCGCGATCGGCTGGCTCGCCGTCGACATCTGCTGCCACAGCGCGCAGCGCGTGAAAGCCGAACAAGTAGTGGCGGCCGAGCATCACGCTCGACCCGCCGGCGACGCAGGCCTCGACGCGCCCGTCGCGCACGAGCCGGAGCGCCTCGCCGATCGCAACGGTCCCGGTCGCACACGCGACGGCGATCATCCGCCGTGGCGACGCGAAGCGCGCTGCGAGCGCGGCAAAGCACGCACCCGC
>JAYUYE010000809.1:0-3316 GCA_043752985.1 Myxococcales bacterium | reverse complement strand
GCTCCGCTTCCCCCCAGCAGTGGACCCGACCATCGTCGGCGATCGCACACGCGTGGTCGTCCGCGATGGCGATATGCTTGAACGTCGTGGTTCCCAGCCGCGTCGCGACCTTGGGATGGACGTGCGGGAAGACGAGCCGAAGCTCGAGATCGCCCCAGCAGTACGCCTCGTGATCAACCGTGATCGCGCACGTGGTGTGGCCGGCGGCGAACACGCGCTCGGCCGCCCCAGGTAACGCGACCGCCATCTTCGTGATGTTGTCGAGCTGGCTTGCAGGATTGGACTGGCGGTGGAAGTTTTCCCCCCAGCAGTAGACGACACCGTCGAGCACGCCACAGGTGTGGCTTTGCCCTGCGGCCACGCTGGTCCAACCGACCTCGGGATCGGCGCGTCCCGGCGTGCCCGAGAAGTCGGCGACGTCAGTGCGAGCGCCCAGCTGGCCGTGATCGTTGTTGCCCCAGCACACGAGCTCGCTCGCGACGATTCGACACGCGTGCTGGCCGCCAACGGCGATCAGAAGCGGCGCAGATGGATCGATCCCGCCGGGCGGTTCTGGTCTGGTGAAGCACGCCGCGAGGAGCGCGAACGATGCCGAGAGGATAGCGCTGCGCATCGGATCAGAAGGGGAGCTTCGCGCCGGCGGGCTTCGTGGTGGTCGTGTTCACGGGTTGCGTCGCGGTCGACGCTGGCCTGGTGAGCGCGGGATCGGGCTTCGTCGTGGTCTTCATGGATTTTGTGGTCTTCGTGGATTTCGTGGTCTTCGTGGTCTTCGTCGGCTTCACGGGGGGCTGCGCGGTGTCCACGGCGGGCTCGAGATCGACGACGACGGCGGGCTTGGTGTCGACCACTACCGGCTTGGTGTCGACCGCGGGCTTGGATTCGACCACGGCTGGCGGATCGACCGGCTTCTTGTCCTTCGCGCCGCCGGTGCTGATCACCGCGAACGTGATGCCAGCGACCGCGAGCGCGCCGCAGAACGCAGCGAACAGATGCCACTTCGGTCTGGCGAGCGACGAGGTTCCCGGCTGCGAGGTGACCGCAGCGACGGGGGCACCTGCGCTCGCGAGCATGGTCTCGCCGACGACGATGCGTTCGACCTCGGTCACGCTGCGAGCGCGCGGCTGGTTCTTGCCCGCGGCGAGCCGATCGATCGCGATCGACGGTGGCAGCGGCGACTCGAGGTGTGCGAACTGCGCTGACTCGGCAGGGAACGGGCCAAGGCTCGGGTGGGTGTCGCTCGGGAGCTGCACGCCGTGCGCGGGCGTCACGGCGACGAGCGACATCTCGAGTGCCTGCAGCGCCTCGGCGGCCGTCTGGTAGCGCCTGCGTGGATCCTTCTCGAGAAGCTTGCCGACGACCATCGCGAGCCGGTGCGGGACGCCGGGCATCGGGGGTGCGACCTCGTCGGAGCCGTGCATCGCGAGCAGCTCGTGGACCGACTCCGAGTAGAACGGGAGCCGACCCGAGCCGAGGTAATACAGGATGCAGCCGAGCGAATAGAGATCGGCGCGGCCGTCGCACGGCATGCCGGTCGCGAGCTCGGGCGGCATGAAGGCGGGCGTGCCGACGATCGCTCCGGCACCGGTCATCGTCGTCGAGGTCGCATCGGGAGAGACCGACTTCGCGAGGCCGAAGTCGAGCACCTTGACCAGATCGCGGCCCTGGTGCAGGAGCATCACGTTCGACGGCTTGAGGTCGCGGTGAATGATCGAGAGCGCATGCGCGCCGTCGAGCGCGTCGCAGATCTGGGTACCGATCCGGACCACGCGCTCGGGCCGGAAGATCTTCTCCGCCTTGATCGCCTGATCGAGCGTGCGCCCGGTGACGAGCTCCATCACGAGGAAGAACACGCCATCGTCGGTCTGACCGAAGTCGAGAACACCGACGGCGTTCGGGTGCGCGAGCCGGCTCGCGAGCTTGGCCTCGCGGAGGAAGCGCTTGATCACCTCGGGATCGGAGACCAGCGTCGTGTTGACGACCTTGATCGCGACCTCGCGATTGACCGAGTGCTGCTCGGCGCGATAGACAGCGCCCATCCCGCCCTGTCCGAGCTTCTCGAGCACCGTGTAGCGACCGTCGAGTTCGCGGCCGAGGAATGGATCGACCCGCGCCTTGAGCGTGAGCAGGCGCGTGCCGTCGGTGGGGCAGCGGTCGCCGACGTGGAACGTCTTCTCGCACGTCGTGCAGTACAGCTCGCCGGGAGGCTTGCTTTCGGACGCGATGCTCACCGATTCCATCCCACGGTGAGCATTCCTCCACCATCCTGCGGAACCACCGAGACCTGTGGAGCGCTCTCGGTCTTACTGAACACCGTCATCTTGAGAACGAGCCCGGTGATCAGGGTCGCGCCACCGACGGCGTAGAGCCCGATCGTCAGGCTGCGCCACTTCGACCATTTGTTGTCGGCGGCCATGTAGCCCATCGCCCCCTCGGTAAGCTTCGCGAGGTCCTTGCGCGCCGGCCAGTAGACGAACACATGGGCGGCCGCACCGACGACAACCACACCCGCGCCCGCGCCCATCAGGACGAGCGGCACGTTACTCGAGCGTGAGGTAGCGATCCCGCCGCCGTCACGAACCTTGGTCGCGACCGGCAACATCGTGATCGTGACGACCTGCGGAGACTTGTCGGCGACCTCGATCGTCTTCTGCGCGTCGTCGAAGCCGTTGGCCGTTGCGATGATCACGTGGCGGCCGGGCGGCAAGTGAATCGTCCGCGGCTTCATCAGCTCGTCGTTGGCAAAGCTCGAGACCGCGAGCTTGACGTCGGTGCCCGCGGGCTCGACGCGGATCTCGATCGGAGCCGCCACAGCGAGCCGCTTCTTCAGCAGCTCGTCAACCATTGACACCCACTCGGGGAGCGGATCGCTCGCGGTCGCGCGGGCGTGACACTGGTCGAGGAAGATCTCGGCCTGTGCCCACAGCTCGCGCCGCGTATACGCGAGCGCGATGAAGCACGCATGGCGCGCGCGCGGCTCGACCTTCTCGGCGGCCTTGAAGGCGTCGATCGCCTCGGAGT
Source organism: Myxococcales bacterium (assembly GCA_043752985.1). GTDB lineage: Bacteria > Myxococcota_A > Polyangia > Haliangiales > Haliangiaceae > JABFXX01. The sequence continues at coordinate 298 of JAYUYE010000809.1, read as the reverse complement.
ACCGCCCATCTTTCGCAAGCTGCTCGCCGCGGGCCCGGAGCTCTTCACCCGACTCCGCCACCGCCACCGCGGGAACGAAAACGCCGAGCGCGAGCGCCAGACCAGCGACCCTGATCGCCAGAAACCTCACCACCACCTATGACCCTAACAGAAGGCTGTCCCGATCGCCCATCCGGCGTTGTCCGTTCGCGAGGGTGAGTACCGGGACGATGATGGCCCATGTCGCCCCGGGTGCCAGAAGGGCGACGGCCGCCGACATCGTCGCGAGCCCGCCGGGAGTCGGCTTCCTCCGGTGCGC
>JAYUYE010000808.1:0-3317 GCA_043752985.1 Myxococcales bacterium | reverse complement strand
GGGTCAGCTCTTCCGTGCGAACAAGCTGACCGTTCTTGAGAATGCGAAACGAGAGAGCGAGCTTGGAACCCATGGCAAACCTCCGGCTACGGCGCGTGGGCGCCTGGCTCCGGCTGGTCCGCGGCCACCTCGCGCGCACTCGCGCGCAAGACGTCGCGGCTTCTCAGCCGATGCAACCGCGCAGCGTCATTGCGTTGCGGTCAAGAGCTGAGACAGCGAGCCGAGCCCACGGTTCCAGGTTTCTTGTGATTTCGCTTGTTTCAGTCCCCACCGGGGGTTGCAAGAAATCCTGCAACCGCACCCAGGTAGACGATGTCAGGTCCTGAATCGCCGCCGTGTGACTTAAGCAATTGCGGTCGATCTGAGGCTCTGGCACCGTCCGGCGATGATTCGAACCAGAAGTTGTTTAGCCTTGGTCGCGGCAACCCTTTCTCTCGCCGTGATGGCCTGTGGCGATGACGGCGGCAGCAACACCACCCCGGACGCTGCCATACCCGACGCGGGCCGGCTGTGCACAGCTGCCACGATCGGTGCGGGCCAGGAGATCGGCGACGGCGCTGACGAGACGGGCGCAACGTGGTCCGGACCGCTGACGGTCGACGTCGGCACCGGCGGTGACGCCATCATCAACTTCGAGTTCTATCCGGGCGGATCGCTCACCGGGCCGATCGATCTCGCGACCGGCGTCAATGCCAACTACGGGACGTGCACCGCGTGCATCCGCGTGATCGCGCTCAACGCCGCAGGCGACGCGGTCGCCAAGACGTTCTTCCAGGACGGCGGGACAATGACGCTGACCGAGAATCCGCTGACGAGCTTGAAGATGATCGGAACGGCGACCGACGTGACGCTCGTCGAGGTCACCGTCGACAGGGAGACGTTCACCTCGACGCTCGTCCCCGGTGGCGTGTGTCTGAGCCTCGGCACCATCATGCTGAACGCGGACGCGGTTCCGGCCGACTGGACCTGCCCGAAGGCAGCGTTCGACGACGGCACCACGTGCAACTGCGCGTGCGGTGCTCATGACCCGGACTGCGACGTCGCGACCGCGCCGGTCGCCGGCTGCACCGGCACGCAGACCTGCTCGAGCGACGACACCTGCATCAACGTCTGCAACGTGCTGTCGACGCCGCCCGTGGGCTGCCCGGCCGGTGCGTGCGGCTACAACAGCGCGACGCAGGACATCTGCTACACGGCAGCGGCCGCGGTCGACCCCGCCGTCCTCGGCGGCACCTGCGCGTCGGCCACGCCCATCCTGTGCGCGGTGGTCAGCACCGTCGGCACTGGCGTGTGTGACAACTTCGAGGGCGACGACAAGGGTTGCCGCAAGGCGTGCGACGCCACTGCGGATTGCACGGGCCTCGAGGTCTGCGCCGGCATCCTCGGAACCAGCATGAAGGGCCTCTGCATCACGCCGCCACTGAACGACACCTGCGCGACCGCGGGCGTCATCACGATCGGGACGCCGGTCAACGGCAAGACCGGCGGCGCCGCCGGCAACTACAACCTCGGCCTCGAGGGTGCGACGTGCACCGGGGCTCCCCAGCAGGGTGGCGACGTTGCGTATCAGGTCGTGCTCACCGCAAACCAGACGATCACCGTGACGCTGAGCGCTGTCAGCGCGAACTTCGATCCGAGCGTCGCACTGCTCGGACCGGGCACGGCCGCCGCGGTCTGCACGACCGCCGGGGTCACGTGTCTCAAGGGTGCAGATGCGGGTCTCGACGCCGCGGGCGAGACGTTCACGTTCACCGCGACCACGGCGGGCACGTACTTCCTGATCGTCGACACGTTCTATCGGAACCAGGGCGGTTCGTTCACGCTGAACGTTACCTCTCCGTAGTGTGAGCGTACGGAGCCCGCTCGCCGTTCGGGGATTGCGCGTTGCGCTCCCCGACGGCAGCGTCCTGATCGACAGCGTGGACCTGACCATCGCCCCGGGCGAGGTCGTGGTGCTGCTCGGCGGTTCAGGGGCGGGCAAGTCGACGTTTGCCCGCGTGCTGTTCGAGCGTGATGAGCTCGAGGCCGCGGGCTTTGACGTTTTTGCCGCGCAACTCGATCTCGATCGCGGACAGCTCGGACTCGTCCCGCAGCGAGGGGCGCTGTTCGATCACCTCGATGTCCGCGGCAACCTCGAGCTGGCGCTGCGCCACGCCGAGGGCGGCGCGCCTGTCGAGGAGGGTGATGCAGCGGCCTGGCTCGAACGCGTCGGGCTCGATCCCAGGCTCGCCGAGCCAGGCACGCCCGTCACCGGATTGTCGGGCGGCCAGGCGCAGCGCGTCGCCGTCGCTCGCGTGCTCGCGAGCCAGCGCAAGCTGCTGTTCCTCGACGAGCCCTCCGTCGGGCTCGATCCCCACCGCGTGCGCATGCTCGCGCGACTGATTCGCGAGCAGGTCAAGGCACTCGGGATCTCGGCGATCGTCGTCACTCACGACGTCGCGCTTGCCGCGGGCGTTGCGGATCGCATGTTCCTGCTCTCGCTCGAGCATCGTCGCCTCGAGCACCTGTTCGCCGATCGCTGGCCGGGCGCCCTCGAGGATCCGGGGCACGACGCGGCGGAGCGCGGCAAGTGGCTCGTCGAGCTCGAGCGCGCGCTCGTTGATCACCTCGAGGAGCACGGCGATCGCAAGCCGCCCGCGGGACCGCCGAAGCCGCGACCGATCCTGACGCGACTCGGCCGGCTCGCGGAGCCGCTGATCGCACCGTTTCGCGTCGCGATGATCGCGGCGGCCCGCGCACCGGTGCAGCTCTTCAAGCACCCACGCGACTTCGCGATCGTGTCGCGCCGGGTCGTCGCGCAGACCCTCGTCCGCCCGTTGCCGTTCTACGCGATCGTCTCGACGCTGATCGGCTACACGGTGCTCTACGTGATCAGCAAGGTCGGCGGCGCCGGGGTGCGCCCCGACGCGTTGCTGCGCCAGATCGGTGGCAGTCACGTCGTCGCTCTAGCACCGGCGCTCTCGGCGCTGCTGTTCGTCGCCGCGTCGGGGAGCGCGACCAATGCGTGGCTAGGGTCGATGGGCCTGACGAAGCAGACGCTCGCGCTCGATGCACTCGGTGTGGATCGCCGGTCGTACCTGTGGGGCCCCGCTTGGCTCGCGATCGCGCTGTGCTACCTCGCGGTTGCCGCGCTGTTCGCGCTCGGGATGATCGCAGGCGGCCTGCTCGTGTGCCGCGCCCACGGCATTCCGAACGGCTGGGAGCTATTGACCGGCGACTTGCTCGATCCGCGGCCCGAGCGGATCGAGTACGCGATGCGTGCCGGCTTCCTCGTCTGGATCTACGCGTGGGGGATCGCGAGCGACGTCGTTGCAAAG
>JAYUYE010000807.1:0-3318 GCA_043752985.1 Myxococcales bacterium | reverse complement strand
GCACGCTTCCGATCGGCGGCGTCGACGGAACTCTCGCGCGCCGGTGGCATGGCCAGCCCGCGCAAGGTCGGGTCCGCGCGAAGACGGGCACGCTCGACAAGGTGCTCTCGCTCGCCGGCTATATCGCCACCGACAGCCGCGTCCCGCTCGCCTTCGCGATCGTCGTCAACGACATCCCGCCGGGTCAGCGTCCGATCGCACGTGCAATGGTCGACGACGTCGTCGCCTTGCTCGCCGCATATCTCGGCGCACGCTGAGCGTTGCTCGCTCCCGACGGTGGTGGTACGAACGCCCCAGTAAAAGGAGTCGAACACCATGGCCGATCTCAAGGGCAGCAAGACCCACGCAAATCTCAAGGACGCCTTCGCCGGCGAGTCGCAGGCGAACCGACGCTACCTCTATTTCGCCAAGGTCGCCGACGTCGAGGGTCAGCCCGACGTGGCTGGCCTGTTCCGTGACACCGCCGAGGGCGAGACCGGCCACGCGCACGGTCACCTCGATTACCTCAAGAAAGTCGGCGATCCCGCGACGGGCGAGCCGCTCGGTGACACCAGCCTGAACCTCAAGGCGTCGATCGCCGGCGAGACCTACGAGTACACGCAGATGTACCCGTCGTTCGCCAAGACGGCCCGCGAGGAAGGCTTCGAGGAGATCGCGGAGTGGTTCGAGACCCTGGCCCGCGCCGAGCGTTCACACGCAGGTCGGTTCCAGAAGGGCCTCGACTCGCTGAACGCGAAGTAGCTCGCGACACCTGCGCGCGGTTCGGACGGACGAGCACCCTCGGGGGTGCTCGTTTCGTTTTCGGAGACCTGAGGTACAGTGCCGGGGCCATGACCCTCGTACGTCCCATCACTCGCCTCGACATCAAGGGTCCCGCCATGTACGCGCACATCCGCGACGACTATCGGAATCGCGTGATCGCGATGAAGAAGGTCCGCCGCGTGATGCTCGGAGACAACGTCGAGATCGTATTCGACAACCGGCTGACGCTGACGCTCCAGATCGAGGAGACCTGCCGGCTCGAGAACCTGACGCGTGACGACCAGATCGCGCCCGAGATCGCGCAGGCCAACGAGCTGATGCCGTCGGAAAACACGCTGGCCGCGACGCTGTTCATCCCGCTGCCGCAGGACGAGCAGATCAAGGATCGGCTGAAGGCACTCGTCGGGATCGACGAGCACGTGATTCTCCACATCGGGTCGCACGCGATCCGCGCCGCGTCCGAGGCGGGACGCTCGACCGAGGACAAGATCTCCGCCGTGCAGTACATGCGGTTCCCACTCGCGCCCGACGTCAAGCAGGCGCTGTTGACGCAGGGTACGTCGCTCGCCGTCGAGATCGATCATCCGAACTATCGCTACCGGGTTCCCTGCTCCGAGGAGCTTCGTGCCGCCCTCGCGAACGATCATGCGTAGCGCGCTCCTGCTCGCGATCGGAGTCGCCGGGTGCGGCGCACGGCAGCGCCAGGCCACCGAAGAGGCGCAGGACTTCGCCTGCAAGGACCGACTCGTCAGCTACGTGGTCTCGCATCACATGGGAGGCGACGAGGTCGGCGTCCAGATGGACTGCAGCAAGGGCCCGGCGATCAAGCGCTGGAAGATCGACAAGAAGGGCACCCGGATCGACGACGCTCGCTCGCTGCCGCCGCGCGAGTTCGACAAGGTGTGGGCCGAGATCAACGGCAGCGGCTGGGAGAACCTCAAGGATTGCGGCAACGGCACCGGCGGTGACCGCGACCCGATCTACGTGTTCGACATCAAGGACGACCAGAACACGGCGTCGTTCCAGTGCCAGTCGCAGTCGATGCCGTACCCGTACAACACGATCGTCGATCCGCTCGACGTCGCCGCGCAGAGTGGTCGCGGTCAACTCGGCGATCCCGAGCCAGAAGGTCTCAAGAAGCTCGACAAGAAAGACCTGCAGAAGTGACCCGGCCGCTCGCGGGAATGACGGCGGTGGTCACCGGCGCGAGTCGCGGAATTGGCAAGGCGATCGCGCTCCGCCTCGCAGGCGCCGGAGCGGAGGTCGCGCTGTGGGCACGCGATGCCGAGCGCCTGCAGGCAGTCGCCGCGGAGATCGCCGCGGCGGGTGGCCGCGCGCAGCCGTTCCTCGTGGACGTCACGGACTCCGCTTCGATCGAGAGCGGTGCGGAGATCGTCCGCCGCACGATGGCGCCCGTGAAGATCGTCGTGAACAACGCGGGTTCCGTGGTTCGCAAACCCACCGTGGCGCTGAGCCTCGCGGAATGGCGCCAGGTGATCGCGGTCAACCTCGACGGCACGTTCCTCGTCACGCGCGCGTTTCTCGTCGATCTCACCCGCGCGGGCGGCCGCGTCATCAACATCGCGTCGCGGGCCGGGCGCGAGGGAACCCCGATGCTGTCCGCGTACTGCGCGGCAAAACACGGCGTGGTCGGTTTCACGAGGGCCCTTGCCGAGGAACTCCGCACTGCTAAGGTCTCTGTGAATGCGATCTGTCCAGGCAGCGTCGACACAGCAATGCTCCGCGAGGGCTTGCCCGGGGTGGAGCCTGATATGAGCCCCGACGAGATCGCGGCGACCGCACTGTTCCTGGCGACCCCGTCGCCCCTCGGAGCACCGGACGCGCTGACCGGTTCCTGTATCGACATCTTCGGGTGATCTGAGATGGCAAACATGCGCGACGCATCGGCATTTGATCCGGGCGCACTCGCCTCCTTGCCGATCTTCCCGCTCCCAAACTGTGTGCTCCTGCCCGGCGGCCTGTTGCCGCTGCACGTGTTCGAGCCGCGCTACCGCGAGCTGACTCGCGACTGTCTCGCCGGCCACCAGCTCGTGGGCGTTGCTCGGCTGCGCCCCGGCTACGAGCAGACGTACTACGGTCGTCCACCGGTCTACGATCGGTTCGGGGTCGGCAAGATCATCTGCTCGGAGGAGCTGCCCGACGGGCGGTTTGCGCTGCTGCTGCGTGGCGTCGCGCGCGTCGAGATCGCGCGCGAGCTCAACGTCGATCTCACATATCGCGTGGTCGAGGCCCAGCTCCTGCCCGACGAGTCGTGCGATCCGGCCGATGCCCGCGCTCACCTTCACAAGCTCGTCGCGCTTTGCGATCGGCTTGCCGGCGTGATCGAGCAAGGTGGCTCGCAGCTGCGCGAGCTCGCTCGTGCGTTCGAATCCCCGGGCGCGTGCGCGGATGCGGTCGCCGCCGCGTTGATCATGGATGCCGACGCGCGCCAGGAGCTGCTCGAGGCGTGCGATCCGATGGTTCGCCTGCAGCGCACGCTCGGTCACGTCAGTCACCTGCTGTGCGAGCTCGCGCCCTGCGACAACACCGTCAACT
>JAYUYE010000806.1:0-3322 GCA_043752985.1 Myxococcales bacterium | reverse complement strand
CCATCACATCGCCGGGCTGGATGCCGGGCTCGAGGTTGATCGTGGCCATCCCGGTGCAGTTGTCCTCGAGGGTGTAGACCTCGAGCTCACCACCGAGCGCGGCCTTGACGAAGCTGACCGGCATCTCGGTGAGAATGTCGTCGCCCTCGCGGCGGAATCGATCGTCGCCCTGGACGTGGAGCACGACGTAGAGGTGCCCCGTAGTGCCGCCGGGGGCGGTCTCGCCCTTGTTGGCGAGGCGCAGCGTCTGGCCGTCGTCGACGCCGGAGGGGACGGTCACGCCGAGCGTCGAACTCTCGGGCTTGGTTCCGCGACCCTTGCAGTCCTCGCACGGGTCCTTGATCGCCTTGCCCGCACCGCGGCAGTGCGGACACGTGGTCTGCACCATGAAGAAGCCCTGGGCGTGGACGACCTGGCCCTTGCCGCCACAGGTCTGACAGGTCTCGGCCTTGCTGCCCGGCTTCGCGCCGCTCGCATTGCACGTGCCGCAGCCGACCTGGCGAGAGATCTTGACCTCCTTGGTCGTGCCCCACACGGCCTCGGGGAACGTCAGGCCGAGGTCGACGCGCAGATCGGCACCGCGCGGCTGACCGCGACGACCACTCGAGCGACCGCCGAAGAAATCACCGAACAGATCGCCGAACGCGGAGAAGATGTCCTCGACGTTGGAGAACCCCCCGCCGCCCGCACCGCTGCCCGCACCGCGGATCCCCTCGAAGCCGTAGCGGTCGTAGCGCGCGCGCTGATCGTCGTCGCACAGGATCTGGTACGCGTTCGCCGCTTCCTTGAACTTCTCTTCGGCTTCCTTGTCACCCGGGTTGTGATCCGGATGAAACTTCTTCGCGAGGCGGTAATACGCCTTCTTCAGATCGGGAGCCGTCGCTTGACGTTCGACTCCCAGGACTTCGTACAGATCGCGCATGGCGTGAGAATTCAGCGCCTTGGGTAAGACGGCGGCACGTAGCTGTCAAGGTATGGTGGTCGCGTGCTGTGGCCGACCGGTCTCGCACACGGCGCACCGGACGTGCCAGACGCGCCCGATGCGGTCCGTCGAGCCGATCGGCACGGTGGCGACGGTCGCCTGTCCGCCGGCGCCGTCCCGCAACTCGAGCGATCGGAGATCATGTTTCGCGCCAGCACTGACGATCATCGCGGGCGATCGCGCGCCCCGCCGATCGCGGTTTGTCGACGGCGACACGCTCCGAGCTGCGTACCACATGCTCCTCGGTGCGTAACCCCCTGCGCACTGCGCACCGCGTCACGTCTGTGCGGATCGGATCGGGTCGTCTGTGCTCCTTGTGATCCCACCCGTGCGTTGGTACGAAGCACGCTATGGGCATCAAGAAGCTCGAAACCATCTGGTTCGACGGCGTGTTGGTCCCATGGGACTCGGCAACGGAGCACCTGCTCGCGCACACGATGCACTACGGCGTCGGCGCGTTCGAAGGCATCCGTGCGTATCAGCGCGCGGATGGTCGCACCGCGATCTTCCGGCTGCGCGAGCACGTCGAGCGGCTCCTCGACTCCGCCCAGATCTGCACGATGGACGTGCCCTACACGGTCGATCAGCTGATGAAGGCGTGCCTCGATGTAGTGCGCTCGAACAAGATGACGTCGTGCTACCTGCGCCCGCTGGTCTATCTCGGATACGGCGCGCTCGGCCTCGGCTCGTTCGAACCGCCGGTCCGCACGATGGTCGCCTGCTACGAGTGGGGCGCGTACCTCGGCGATGACGGCCTCAAGAAGGGGATCAAGTGCATGATCTCCGGCTTCACCCGGTCAAACGGCAACGCCGTGATGAACAAGGGCAAGATCTGCGGCCAGTACGTGACGTCGGTCCTCGCGAAGCGGATGGCGATCAAGAGCGGCTTTGAAGAGGCGCTGATGCTCGACCCGCAGGGCATGGTTGCCGAGGGCACCGGCGAGAACATCTTCGTCGTCAAGAAGGACGTCGTGCGCACGCCGCCGATCTCCGCGGCGATCCTGTCGGGCATCACGCGCGACACCACGATCCAGCTCCTCCGCGAGCAGGGCGTCGACGTTCGCGAGGAGATGATCGCGCGCGACGAGCTGTACACGGCCGATGAAGTCTTCCTGACCGGCACGGCTGCCGAGATCACCCCGGTGCGCGACATCGACCACCGCAAGATCGGCCGCGGCGAGGCCGGCCCGGTGACCCGCCGGCTCCAGGAGGCGTTCTTCTCGGTCGTCAAGGGCACCGACACCAAGCACGATCACTGGCTCAGCTACCTGTGAACAAGCTCGTTCTCGCGTGTGGGATGGCGGCGCTGCTTGGCTCCGGTTGCAGCAAGAAGCGCGTCGCCGAGTGCGACGACTTCGTCAAGACCGCGGAGAAGCTGGGCACGTGCGCGAAGCTGCCGGAAGGTCCGCGCGGCACGGTCGCGGCCGCGGCGAAGCAGATCAAGGACATGCTCCAGATGGTCGACAACGCCGGCGGCTTCGATTCGGCGCCGGCCGAGACGGTCGACCAGATGCGGCAGGCGTGTAAGTCCGAGAACACGCGGATCGTCGAAGAGATGACGAAGACTTTCCCTGAATGCCTGAAGTAAACTGCTAATCTCGCAGGCGTGGAGCTAGCCCCCGGCACGATCCTGCTGGGTAAGTACCGGATCGACGAGGTCATCGGAACCGGCGGCATGGGCCGCGTGGTCCGCGCGTCGCATCTCTATCTTCAGCAGTCGGTCGCGATCAAGATCCTCTTGCCGCAGATGGCAGAGAGCCCATCGACCGTCGCGCGCTTCCTGCGCGAGGCGCAGGCGACGGTCCGGCTCAAGAGCGAGCACATCGCCCGCGTGATCGACGTCGGCACGATGCCCGACGGCATCCCGTTCATGGTGATGGAGCACCTGGAGGGGAACGACCTCAACCAGATCCTTCGCCACCACGGTCCGCAGACGCCAGAGATCGTCTGCGACCTGATGCTGCAGGCGTGCGAGGGCATGGCCGAGGCGCACGCGATGGGCATCGTCCATCGCGACATCAAGCCGTCGAACTACTACATCACGCGCCGCCCCGACGGCTCGATGCTCCTCAAGATCCTCGACTTCGGAATCTCGAAGACGCCCGTCGGCTACGAGGAGCTCACCGGCACACAGACGGTGATCGGGACGCCGACCTACATGTCGCCCGAGCAGATGAAGAGCGGCAAGCAGACCGATGCTCGCAGCGACATCTGGTCGATGGGCGTCGTGATGTACCAGCTGCTGCAAGGCCAGCCGCCGTTCTCCGGCGAGAGCTACGCCGAGCTCGTGCTCAAGGTCGGTACCGAAGCACCGTCGCCGCTCCACGTGCAGCTGCCCGC
>JAYUYE010000805.1:0-3327 GCA_043752985.1 Myxococcales bacterium | reverse complement strand
ATGTCCACGAGCACCACCAGATCGATGTGCCGAAGGAGCTGCGTGCAGCGGTGTCACCGAACGGCGGCGAGAAGCGACATACCTATCGCGCGCTGCTGTTCGCGATCGATCGAGAGATCGGCCGGCTGCGTGCCGAGCTCGCGTCGCGCGGCCTCGCGGACAAGACGATCATCGTGCTGTCGAGCGATCACGGCGAGTCGCTCGGCGAGGACCCACGACTCGGCGTGACGCACGGCAAGGTGACCTACGCGCCGCTGATCCGGATCCCGATGGCGTTCCGGATTCCTGGGGCGCCCGCCGGCCAGCGCACCGATGCGGTGTCCCTCGTCGACATCGCACCGACCTTGCTTGGCTTGATCGGCAAGCCGGCGGCGATGACGCCGCTCGAAGGCGTCGACCTCCTGCCGGTGTTACTCGACGGACCGGCGGCGTTGCGGCCACGCGAGCGCGCGATCGTGGTCCAGGAGGAGCTGCAGTGGGCGGTCGTCGAGTGGCCGCATCACTTGATCGTGCGGCCCGCCGATGACCTCGTGGAGCTCTACGACCTCGAGCACGATCCGGCGGAGCGCACGGATCTTTCGGCGAAGCTGCCCGACGTGGTCAGCCGCCTGCAGGCTCGCTACGCGGCGGCGCCTCGGGTTCGTGTCGACCGAACCATCGACGGACGGAGATGGCGAGAACGCCAAGCGCAACCGCCGCCGAGCCGTGCGCCGCGATCAGGATCAGCGGCGACATCCACGCCGTGAACCGCGGCACCACCGGCGCAATCTCGGCGCCCATCACCGTCGGCCACGCCGCGGCTGCAGTCACCACGGCAGCGGCGGTCGCGAGCGGCAGCGCGAGCTGCGAGACGATCACGCGGAGCAGCGTGGTGCGGCTCAGGCCGGCCCAGGTCACCGCGACCGCGATCGCGAGCGCTGGGAGCCACATCAGGTACATGTCGCGACCTTCGGGCTTGTAGATCATCGGGGTCGACAGCGACGGCACGCCTTTCATCGCGACGAGCGTCGCGCAGCCGATCACGAACCACCACGGTGCGAGCCACCACCGACGCACGCCCCACGAAGACAGCCCGAGCCCGGCGACCATGATGAAGATCGCGATCGCGCCAGCGCCGAGGCCCGTCGGCGGCAACCCCTGGTCGGCGGCGAGCGGATTGATCAGCGCTGCCGACAGTGGGCGTCCGCGCGAGGCCGGATCGAGGGTCGCGCCGGTCGAGTCTGCAATCGAGCGCGCCACGTCGACGACGTGAACGAGGCCGCTCGTGCTCTGCACGACGCCGGGACCCGCGATGCAACTCTGCACGTGGCGCACGTGCGGCTCCTCACCACCGTGTCCGCCGGTCGCGATGTGTCCGTGATCGGAGAGGACGAACCAGCGCGCACCAGGGTCGGCGTCGTGCAGCTTCTTGAGGATCGCATCCGCCTCGAGCGCGACCTTCGCGTACTCGGCGTCGATGCCGTGTTTGTGACCAGCGGTGTCGACGCGCAGAATGTGTACAAACACGAGAGGCGTCGGACTCTTCACGGCCTCGAGCGCGCGCGCTTCCCATTGTGTCGACCACGCCTCGGGGTTCGCGTCCTTGCCTGGCTTCGCCGGATCGGCGGCGGGCTCGACGCGCGAGAAGCCGAGCGAGCGCACGATGTAGCCGTAGTTCTCGGCGACCGCCCAGCTGCCCGCGATCTGCGCGGGGATGCCATGGCGATCGATCGGGGGAATCAGCGGACGCCCGCTGCGATACACGACTCCTGTCTGCTGCTGCGTCAGTCCGGTCCACACCGCGACCTCGACGGGCAGTGACACCGTCGGGAAGCCGACCTCCACCTCGAGCGTCGCTCCGGTCTTGCACAGTGCCGTCCACGTCGGCAACGACTTTGCCACCGTCGCTGACAGCCCGTCGATCAGCACCACGCGAGTGCGCGCGACCCGGGTCAACCCAGGCCCAACACCCCCGGGGAGCGGCGCGGGCTCGGTCGCCACCGCATCGTAGGTGACGACCGCGCGGATCAACGTGCGGCGCACCTGCGGCAAGTACCAGGCGATCACGGCCAGTGCCGCGACGGCGATCAGGGCGGCAATGCGCTGACGCATGTCAGCGGCCCGCGTCGAGTCCCGCGTCGAGTCGCGGCAGCGATCCGAGCGGCAGCTTCCACGGCAGCTCGGCGAGCCGCTCGACGGGAAGCAGGCGCAACACAGACGGCAACGCGTGGCCATCCGTGACCAGCGGCATGTGGGCGAACTGCGACCGGATATAGAGCAGGCGAGCTGCCTTGGCTTCCGCCGGCCACATCTCGTACGCGGGTGGGAACCGATCGATCGTGACGACGTCGGCGAGCTTCGCGGCGACGGCTTCGGTGCTGAGCACGGTGTCCTCGCCGATCATGATCAGGCGATGGCGCTCCGAGACGGTGGCCCACGCGACGATCGGGTCCTCGTCGCCGTACATCGCATCGACGAGAATCACCTGGTCGAGCATCGGCTCGTCGAGCCATTCGTAGATCGTGCGGTAGGCGCCGCTGTGACCGACCGCGACCGTGAGGGCAGCGCCGCGAAGGATTCCCGCCTCGTCCTCGACGAACCGGATCAGCTCGGTGAGATCCGGATAGTTCACCGCAACCTTCTGCTGGACCGGCGCTTCCGGTGCGATCAAGATCGCATTGAGACCGGACAGCGCGGCCTGCTCGGGAAGCTGATGAGCCGCCCACGCCTGGTCGACGTTGGTGAAGTAGCCGTGGATGTAGACGATCGTGGCACCGGTATCGGCGCGATAGCCCACGGGGATCCAGACGTGGATCGGGCCATGCGGACCCTCGAGCCGCAGGTGCCTGCCGGCCTGGACCGCCGTGGCGATCGGACCACCGGCGTCGACGGGCGTGGACGCGGATCCTTGCTGTTGCGCCAGCGCGGCACCGAGCCACACGAGCCCGACCAGGCTCAGGCCTGCGACGACGGCGATCCGTGCGCGGTACACGCCGGGATCGTAGCAAACCCGCGGGGATCGGTCTGCTACGGGGGGCAGACGGCGACCGAGAGCTTCGCGCGGTATTCGCGGATCAAGGCGCGATAATCGTCGGTGGCCGGCGCCGGTCCACGCGGCGGGATACCGCCGACGAGGCGCCAGGTGTCGTCGAGCCGCTTGAAGTCGAGCCACAACAGGTCGGCGCCCGTACCTTGCGTGCAGATGACATAGCCCGCTTGCGCGGCAGAGCAGGTCGCAGGTGGCCGATCGGGATCGTTGAGGAGCTCGGAGAATTGCACCGATGCGGTCAGCGTCTGGGCATCGCACAGAATCTGGATCGATGCCGTTTCGCGATCGAGCACGACGAG
>JAYUYE010000804.1:0-8221 GCA_043752985.1 Myxococcales bacterium | reverse complement strand
TTCCAGGTCGTGTGGAACGTGGCGCCGGCGCTGCACACCCCGCTGATGAGCGTGACCAACGCGATCAGCGGCATCATCGTCGTCGGTGGTCTGCTCGGAGCGCGTAGCGACGGCATGTTGCACGGCTCCACGATCGTCGCGATTGCAGCGACCTTGTTCGCCACGATCAATATCGCCGGCGGGTTCCTCGTGACCCGCCGCATGCTCGCGATGTTCAGGAAGTGATGCGATGCCATTCCTGAACTCTCAAGCCTTGATCAACGCCGCCTACCTTGTCTGTGGCGTGCTGTTCATCCTCAGCCTCCGCGGTCTGTCGAGCCAGCAAACGGCGCGCCGCGGCAATCTCTACGGCGTGATCGGCATGGGCATCGCGATCGCCGTGACGCTCGCCTCCAATCCCGCGCTCGGCGGCAAGTTTCACCCGCTGCTGTTCGCCGCGATCCTCGCCGGTGGCGTGCTCGGCGCCGTGATGGCCGCGCGCGTGGGCATGACGCAGATGCCCGAGCTCGTCGCGCTGCTGCACAGCTTCGTCGGCCTCGCCGCCGTGCTCGTCGGGTTCTCGCTCGATCTGTTTGGTGACGGCGCCGGCGGCCCGCCGCACCTGATCCACCGCGTCGAGATCTTCATCGATGTGTGGATCGGTGCGCTCACCACTACCGGCTCGGTGCTCGCGTTCGCGAAGCTGCGCGGCAGTCTGTTCGGCAAGAAGATCAGCGGCACGCCGCTTCTGCTCCCCGGCCGTCACGTCCTCAACATGACGCTGCTCGGAATCTCGCTCTTCGGCGCGTACCTCTACGCCAAGGACGGCAATCAGCTCGGCCTCCACATCGGGACCGCGGTCGCCTGCATCCTCGGCGTCCACCTCGTCGCTGCGATCGGTGGCGCTGACATGCCGGTCGTCGTCTCGATGCTCAACAGCTACTCGGGGTGGACCGCATCGGCGGCCGGCTTCATGCTCGGCAACGATCTTCTGATCATCACGGGTGCGCTCGTCGGGTCGAGCGGCGCGATCCTCTCGTACATCATGTGCCGGGCGATGAATCGCTCGATCTGGAGCGTCATCTTCGGCGGGTTCGGCGCGGCTCCGCCGAAGGCTGACCCCAACGCTCCCAAGGTTGCCCAGGGCGAGGTCCAGGAGATCGACGCGGCGGAACTCGCCGAGCGGCTCAAGGAAGCCAAGTCGGTCATCATCATCCCGGGCTACGGTATGGCGGTCGGTCGCGCGCAGCACGCGGTGCGCGAGCTCACCGAGAACCTGCGCGGTCGCGGCGTGAACGTCCGGTTCGCGATTCACCCCGTCGCCGGTCGTCTCCCCGGCCACATGAACGTGCTGCTCGCCGAGGCGAACGTCCCGTACGACATCGTGATGGAGATGGACGAGATCAACGCCGACTTTCCGATCACCGATATCGCGATGGTGATCGGCGCCAACGACATCGTGAACCCGGCCGCCGAGGACGATCCGACCTGTGCGATTGCCGGCATGCCGGTGCTCCAGGTCTGGAAGGCCAAGCTCGTGATCGTCAACAAGCGCTCGCGCGCGGCTGGCTATGCCGGCATCGACAACCCGCTGTTTTACAAGCCGGTCACGAAGATGCTGTTCGGCGACGCCAAGGACGCGGTCGAAAAGGTCGTCGCGGCGCTGAAGGTGTGACGGGACGCGCGATCGCCGCGGTGTTGCTGCTCTCGGGTGGCCCGGCATGCGGTCGCCGCGGCTTCGACGCCACGTATCGCGACGCGCTCGCAGACGACGCCTGGGCGCCGGAAGGGTGCGCAGACGGGCAACGCGATTCGTTCTCGGATCGGGTGAGGTTCCCGACGATCGCCGGGTGCATCGCGTCGTGGAGTGGCTCCAAGGATCTGCGGGGGATGCGCTCGCAGCCGCAGAAGGCGTGCGGCGACGACTTCGGCAACGGTGCCGTTTCGTGTCTCGTGCCCGCCGATGCCTGTGCCGTGGGCTGGCACATCTGCGCCGACACGGGCGAGCCGAGCGATCTGACGTCGCGCCTGACCAGCGCGGAGTGCGCAACCGAGCCCGGATCCTTCGTCGGCGCCGCGGCTCACTGCGAGAATTGCGCGGCCCCGTGCATGGCCGAGTCCGACTGCGTCTACAAGAGGCTGCCCGGCGACACGGCGTACGGCTGCCCGGTCGCGGTGCTCGCGTGCTCCGAACCCGCGTGTTGTGGTGCAAGCTGTGGGGGCAACAACAACTGCAAGGATGCGTTCTTCACACTGAGCACGCGGACGGCGCTGAGGAGCGCATGCGGCGCGATGCTGGACACCACCCAGGACGGCGTCTTGTGCTGTGCGGACTGAGCTTCGGGTGTCGCCGTGGTTCGCTGCCGTATGTGCGCTCGTCGCTGGCTGTCGACGCGATCCGGGGCCTGGACCGGACCTCCAGATCGTTGGCGAATCGACTCGCGTGCGCGCGGAGTCGCCGGTGCCCGAGACGTCGCCATGGTTCGACGGCACGACGGTTTCCCTGATCGGCGCGCGTGGTGAAACGCTCGGAATCCAGGTTCTGCATCGCGATCAGAAGCCCACGGGGCTGACGTTCTCCGACCCTGCGATCACGGTGCGCGGCTACACCGTCGAAGCGTTTCACGCTCGCCGCGGCTCGACCGCGATGTATGGCGGCACGCAGGGTGCGGGCACGTATCCCGACGCGCTGACTCCAGCGACCACGCCGGTCGGCGACCCCGCGTACTTCGAGATCGTGATCGGCCGCGACGTGGCGCCGGGACCGCGCAGTGGCGAGCTCGTCGTCGGTGATCGTCGGCTCCCCGTCACGCTCGAGGTCGCGCCGGTCACGCTGCCTCCGTTGCCGCGCACGGTGTGGGCGTACGGAGATCCGCGCGAGCTCGTGTGGGCGGCGAGCCCGACCGGCGATCCACCGCGCGCCGTACCGAGCGCAGCCGAGCGCGCGTGCATCGATACGTTCCGTAGCCACGGCGTGCTCCTGACGCCCGACATCAAGCTCGACTGGTGGCCGGCACGACGTGAGTTGCTCGACGGCATCACCGATCTCCCGGTCAACATCTCGCGCGATCCAGCGCTGGTCGGTGACGAAGTGCGCGGGTGGATCGCGGCGACGCAGGGCACGGGCCAGATCCCGTTCACGATCCCGATCGACGAGCCGCGCACCCCCGAGGCACGCGCGAAGGTCCGCGCGCTGTCGGCCGCCGTGCGCGCGGCGGGCGGTGGACCGACGACGTTTCGCTACGCGGTGACCGCGCAGCCGCACCCCGAGCTCGGCGATGCGATCGATCTGTACATCTCGATGAGCGCGGCGCACCTCACCGGTGATCGCCACGCGCGCTGGACCTACAATGGCGCTCACCCGTACGCGGGTTCGATGGTGCTCGATGCGATCACGCCGGGCGCGCGGACGTGGGGCTGGATCGGGTGGCGCTACGCGATCTCGACCTGGTACGTGTGGGACGCGCTGTACTGGCACGACCGTCACAATCGTAAAGGCGCGCCGCTGCCCGGTCGTGCGCTCGATCCGCGCGTGGATCCCGTCAGCTTCGACGACGGCGAGGATCACGGAAATCTCGACGGTGCGCTCGCGCTGCCGGCGAAGGACGGCTGCCAGCCGACGCTGCGGCTCGCGCAGCTCCGCCGTGGGCTGCAGGATCGCCAGCTCCTCGAGCTCGCAGCGCGCTGTGACCCGGCAGCGACGGCGAAGCTCGCGGCCGAGCTGGTGCCGGCTGCGCTCGCGGATGTCAACGGCGGCAAGCCGTCGAAGGCGAAGCCGAGCTGGCCGACGAGCGAAGCGCCGTGGGAGCTCGCACGGCGCAGGCTGCTCTCGCTCGCGGCGTGCGGGAAGTAGGCGAGCTACTTCCAGCTCATCGCGGGAACGGGTGCGGGTTCGAAGAACACGTCGGGCGCTGCCGCTGTTCCAGGGAACTCGGACCACCGGGGAAGGCTCGCATCGAGATAGCTCGAGGCGTAGACGACGACGCCTTGCGCGACATCGCGCGACCGAGCCACCCGCGCGCGCACCTTGGAGAAATCCCACGCATCGTCGTCGAGCGCGTGCATGCCGGCCCAGATGTGGCGGCCGGCGCGGCGGGTGACGAAGCTGTCGAGCAGCGCCGTCCAGTCGGTACACGCGCCGGGCTCGATCGACCAGTAGATCATTGGCACCAGCGCATCCATCGTTCCTGCGTCGAGCCAGTGCAGCGAATCCTGGAAGTAGTCGGCCAAGCCCTGGCTCGTGGTGCAGCCGGGGAGGCGCTCGTAGATGCCCCACACCGCGGCGGACATCACGGCGGTCGGTCGATTCGCGACGAGCGCGGCATGGAGATCCGCGACCATCTGATCGACCTGCGAGCGCATGAACGCTGCCCATGTCAGCGACGGGTTCGCGGCCTTCGCGGAGTTGTACGCGGCCGTGGTCACCGCGTCGTGCGAGTACGCCGTGCTCGGCATGCGGATGCGATCGAGATGGAGGCCATCGACCGCGTAGTGCGACAGGAGGTCGGTCGCGGTCGCGACGATGTGCGCGCGCACCGCCGGATTGCCGGGCGTGAACCAGCGGTACTCGGTGTCTGCGTTCACGCCGCCTGTGTTGACCGCGAGCCACTCGGGGTGGGCCTGCAACGCATGCTGCTTGGTGCCCTCCGCGAGGGGGACCGCGGTCGCAGCGGACCACGCGGAGAGCACGTTGAAGTAGGCGTGCAGCTGCATGCCATGGCCGTGTGCGCGATCGATCGCGACCTGCAGAGGATCCCAGCCCGGATCGCGGCCCAGGGTTCCGGTCAGCCGCTTGGCCCACGGCTCGTGCGCGGAGCGGTAGTAGGCGTCGCCCTCGCCGCGGATCTGGACGAACACCGCATTGAAGTTCGCCGCCGCGGCGCGATCGATGATCGCCTCGAGCTGCGCCTTGGTCGTGTATGCGAACCGCGTGACCCACACGCCGCGCATCTCGCCCGCGGCGATGGCGGCATCGGGTGCACCGTCCGGCGCGATCTGCGCATCAGGCGCAGCAGCATCCGGTTCACTATCAGGAACCGGCGACGAGCAGGCCGCGAGGGCGATGCACAGACCGATGGCCACCCTCATGGCGTCCGGAGGGTGCACGTCCGCGGCCACCGAGGAGCCTGCGCGATTCCACGTGATTGCGCCGGCCGCTGGTCGGTGTGCGGCCGACTGGATGCAACCGATCGTGCTCACCGCAAATCAGCGACGCCACTTCGGCGCGATCAGCCGGCGCTTGCCATCGTTCGACAGCGTGATGTCGGGTGCGTCGAGCTCCTCGCGATCCCACAGCTTGCAGGTCACCTGCTTGTGCTGCTGATCGAGTGCTTCGCAGTAGTTCGTGAACTCGCAGCGCCGGACCTCCTGGCCGCGACCGGTCCGCATCTTCTGGAACCAGTCGGGATCCGCGAGGCTCTGGCGCGCCGACGCGACGAAGTCGGCCTCGCCGTTGACGAGCACGGCCTCGGCCTGGGCGAAATCGCAGATGCCGCCCGCACCGACGACCGGCGTCTCGAGGCCCGCCGCCCGGACCGCAGCGCGGATCGCGCCCGAGATGCTGATGTTGCGCGAGAACGGGCCGCGCGCGTCGGAGTAGATCGTGGGCATGCACTCGTAGCCGGAGCGCCCGGTGTACGGGTATGCCGACCACCCGATCTTTGGCTGCTTCGCGTCCTCGAACTTGCCGCCCTTGGAGATCGACAGAAAGTCGAGCCCAGCCTTCGCGAGCTCGACGCCGAACCACGCGGCATCCTCGACGCGATTGCCGCCTTCGATCACGTCATCGCCGAGGTAGCGACAGCCGACGATGCCCCGGCCGGCAACGCGCTCCTTGACCGCCGCGATCACCTCGAGCGGAAGCCGCACGCGATGCGGTCGCTTGCCACCGTAGCCGTCGTCGCGCGTGTTGAGCG
This sequence comes from Myxococcales bacterium, assembly GCA_043752985.1. Taxonomy (GTDB): domain Bacteria; phylum Myxococcota_A; class Polyangia; order Haliangiales; family Haliangiaceae; genus JABFXX01. The sequence continues at coordinate 2,327 of JAYUYE010000804.1, read as the reverse complement.
CCGACAGAAACGACGCCATCGTGTACGCGTGCGCGTAGTGCAGCTCGATCCCGTCGAAACCTGCCGTCATCGCGCGCGCAGCGGCATCGGCGAACAGTCCCGGCAGGACCTGCGGTAGTTCACGGATGTGCGGAAGATGGGTATCGGTGACGTGCTCGCGGAACCCGCGCTCGAGATCCTCGATCTCACGCGCCGACAGCACGTACGGAAGGTCGGAATCGGGGAGGGCGGCGAGGAGCTCGCGGACTTCATCCTCATCGCCGAGGCCGATCGCAGGATCGCTGCTCAGCTTCCGCAGCGCCTCGCGGTGGCGCTCGGTGATCGCGAGGAACCGTGCGAAGAACTTGTCGCGCGGTGGCCGGCGCCTGATCGCGAGGAAGTCGATCAGCTGGATCAGCAGCAGCGTGTGACCGTTCGAGGCCTCGCGGACCGCGTCGACCAGCCGCTTGAGGCCATCGACGAACCGGTCATGACCGATCCGCAGGAGAGGCCCCGACGGAACGTCCCGGATCCCGGTAGCCTCGACGACGAGCACCCCGGGTCGGCCCTCGGCGAACCGGCTGTACCAGGCGATCACGTCGTCGGTGACGAAGCCGTCCTCGCTCGCGCGCCACGGCACCATCGCCGGGATCCAGGTCCGGGCGGTCGCGGTCCTGGGGCCGAGCTCGAGCGGCTGAAACAGCAGGGAGCTCGCAGCCTGCTCGGGCGTTGGCCACGACGCGGCCGGCAGCTCGTGCTTGATGCGCTCCGGCGGTTGCCACATGGCCAGCGATTCGTACCACACTCGCGCCGTGGAGCCTTACGAGACGCACCTCGGTCTGGCCGCCGCGCTTGCGGTGGGTCTGCTCGTCGGCCTCGAGCGCGAACAATCGAAGGCCGATCGTGGAGGGCCTCAGCTCGGTGGCGTCCGGACCTATCCGATCTTCGCGCTGGTCGGCGCAATCTCGACGCTGCTTGCCCCTGCATCGATGTGGCTGCCGCTGGTCTCGCTGCTCGGTGTGTTCGGGCTTGTCGCGATCTCGTACGCCGCGGACATCCGGCGCGATGCCGACCACGGAATGACCACCGAGGTCTCCGTCGTCGGCGTCTACCTGCTAGGGGCACTCGCGTCTTCGCGCGGGGTGGTCGAGCCGCTCGCGGACCGACTCCTGCTTGTCGCGGCTCTCGGCGTGGCGATCACGTTCCTGCTGACCTCGAAGCCGTGGCTGCACGCGGTCACCGCGCGGGTCACCCGGGACGATTTCTTCGCCACGGTGAAGTTCTTGATCGTCGCGGTGATCGTCCTGCCGCTGTTGCCGAACGTCGATGTCGGCCCGCTCGACGCGATCAACCCGCGCAGTCTTGGCCTGATGGTGGTGACGATCGCCGGGTTATCGTTCCTCGGCTACGTCGCGTTCAAGCTCCTCGGCGCAAAGCGTGGCCTGCTCGTCGGCGCCGCGCTCGGCGGCCTGGTGTCGTCGACGGCTACCACGCTATCGTTCGCCGGACGAACCAAGGAGCATCCAGATCTCGCGCCCGTCGCGGCCGGTGCGATCGCCATCGCGTGGACGATCATGCTCGTTCGCGTCGGGGTGGTTGTCGCGCTGATCGATCCGTCGCTACTGCGGACCCTCGCTGTCCCGCTCGGAGCGATGGTCGTTGCCGCGCTCGTCGGCCTGCTCCTGACCTTTCGCCGCCATGGCGAGCTCTCCGACAAGCCCACCGTCAAGAACCCGTTCGAGCTCAGCAGTGCGATCAAGGTCAGCCTGGTGTTCGGCATCGTTCTCCTGGTCACCAAGGCGGCGAACGTGTACCTCGGTTCCGAGGGCCTGTATCTCGCATCGGCGATCAGCGGGGCGACCGACGTCGATGCTGTCGTGATCTCGTCGGCGAAGCTCGCGACCGGCGGGGTCGCGGACGTCGTTGCTGCGAGCGCGATCACGATCGCCATCGCGGCCAACACGATCGTCAAGACGGTCATGGCGTGGTCGATCGGTCGACGCGCGCTCGGCAAGCGGGTTGCCGTGACGGGAGCCTTGATCATCGTCGCTGGTGGCGTCGCGCTCGCGGTGACGGCGCTCGCCTGATCTGCAATAGTGCGCGCGATGCCAGACCTCTCTTCCGGTGATCCGATGCCCGAGTCGACGCTGGTTGGCGAGCAGGGCTTGCTCAACCTCCGCGACAAGATCGGCAAACCGCTCGTGGTGTACTTCTACCCGGCGGACGAGACCTACGGCTGCACCATCGAAGCGTGTAGCTTCCGCGACTCCTACGAGGACTTCCTCGCGGCAGGCGCCGAGGTGATCGGCATCTCGCGCGACGACGCCAGCTCGCACGCGAAGTTCAAG
>JAYUYE010000803.1:0-3330 GCA_043752985.1 Myxococcales bacterium | reverse complement strand
GTGCGGAGGCCGGGCGCGGAGCCAGCACGCGCTAGCCGACGTTCGAGTCGGTCTCGCGCATGTCCGCCACCAACTTGCGCATGAACAGCTCGATGTTGCGGCGCAGCGCCGGATCCTCGCAGACCGGCAGCGCGCGGCGCCAGGTCTCGACGGCGCGCGCGTGCATGCCCTGACGGAAATAGAGATAGGCGAGCCGGGTCAGCGCGGGGAAGTACGTCGGCTGGAGATCGACCACGGCCTCGTACTCGTCGACCGCCTCGGCCCAGCGCGACGAGCGCTGCAGCATGTTCGCGAGCATGAAGTGCAGCTTCGGGCTCGCCGGGTCGGTGACGAGTGCGCTGCGCAGGCCGGCGATCGCGCCCTCGACGTCGCCCGCCTGATAGCGGGTGACTGAATCGGCGAGGACGACCTCGTGGTTCGCGTGCTCCTCGGTCGACAGCTCGCGGAGCAGGCGATGCAGCCGGCGGGGATCGAGCGGCTTCTCGAGGTAGCCGTCGGCGCCGTGCTGCTGGAGGGTCGCATCGGCGATCTGACCGGAGTCGACGACCGAGGTCGTGACGACCACGCGCACACGCGCCAGGCGCCGGCTCGCCTTGATCGCGCGGCACATGCGAAGACCGTCGAGCTCCGGCGTCGCGATGTCGGCGAACACGAGGTCGAACGAGAGCTGCGAGAGGAGAGCGAGTGCCTGCGGGCCTTGCCCGACCGCCTGACATTCGTAGCCGAGCCGCTCGAGCTCGGCGACGAGCCGAATCCGACCCGGTGGATCGGGATCGACGATCAGCACGCGCGGGCGGCCGCCGTGACTGCCGAGATCCTCGCTGCCGCGATCGAGGTCTTGCGCGATGATCAGCGTGCGCTCCTCGAGGAGCGAGCTGTCGTGCTCGTTGGTCGTGGTGATCGTGTTGACCTTCCAGTCGCCGGTCAGCGTGGCGCTCGCGACAGAGGAGTCCTCCGACGGCAGCTCGTCATCGCGGTCGATGTTGCGCGCTGCCTCCTCGGCGAGCGCGCGCTGCGCGCGACGATGCTCGTCCTGCTCGCCACCATCGGGATGGACGACCGAAAGATACGGGCCCGGGCGCGAGGACTCGGGGCCGACGAGGTACTGCTCGCCCGCCTTCCAGCGCTGGAACGCGACGCGGATCGTGCGCGCGAGCGTGATGTCGAGCGCGATCCGGAGCTCGACCTTCTTGCCGCGCCCTGCGCCGAGCTCGCGCGCAGGGACGATCGCGTCCTCGGGCCGCGCGGCCGCAACGACGAGCGTGGTCGCGTCCTCGTAGACGACGAGCGCCGAGAAGATCCGCGCCCACTCGAGCGAGACGTACTCGAGGACATCGAGCCGGATCGTCGACTCATCGAGGACGATGCCCGACCACCCGGTCTGCGCGGAGAGCGCCATCGCGAGCTGCCGCTCGGAGGCGTAGCCGACGGCGTAGAGCTCGGAGGCGACGGGGTGGCGTCCGCTCTGTCGGGCCAGCGCGTCGGACAGCGCACTGGCGTCGATGACGCCTTGCTGGATGAGCAGCTGCCCGATCGAACCTCGCACTCGAGTACCAGGGTATCAGACCTCGCCGAAGGGCACCTTTTCTCATCATGCCAAGTGCTTGAGATTGCAACCGACAGGCGGCTACCCGACCCGCCGCATGACCTTTTGTATGGCCACGAGGCGAGTCCTTGATATCCTTCGCCGCGCGTTGAGGAAAGCCCGTCACACGGGGCTCCCGCCTTGGGACCCGTGTGACAAGCTGGCACATCCAGCCCGGTTCCTCAGAACGCGATTTAGCGAATTAACCAGAGAGAATCAAACAACTTTCTGGGGAGCGACAGCGTGCTGGCACTGGCATTGCTTTACAGCGCAGCGTCACGCCTGTCGCCGATACTCGAGGAGCACCTACCGTATGTCCGACTTCAAGATTGGTGAAAAGGCCGTCTATCCCGCCCACGGCGTCGCCGAGGTCATCGGGATCGAAAAGAAGGAGATCAACACCTCGGTGTGTTCCTTCTACGTGCTGAAGGTCCTCGCGACCGGGATGCAGATCCTGGTGCCGAAGGACAAGGCCGATCAGGTCGGGCTGCGCCACGTTGCGACGTCGTCGGAGATCGACGAAGTGTTCGACATCCTCCGCGAGAAGGATGTCCACATCGACAAGCAGACGTGGAATCGCCGCTATCGCGGGTTCATGGAGAAGATCAAGACCGGCTCGCTGTTCGACGTCGCCGAGGTCTACCGCGACCTGTACCGGCTCAAGAGCAGCAAGGTCCTGTCGTTCGGCGAGCGCAAGATGCTCGACAACGCGAAGCAGCTCATCGTCAAGGAGCTCGCCGTCGCGAAGAAGTGGGCCGAGGACAAGGTCGAGGCCGAGCTCGAGAAGGCCTGCGCCTAGCGCGGGCAAACCCGGCTCTTGTTGTTCTGCGCTCGCCCATGCTACGGGAACACCAGATGCAGGTTCACGTAGCCAAGGCAGAGCTCTGGACGTTGCCCGTGGACGCCGTGGTCAACCCGGCAAATTCGCTGGGGATCATGGGCGGTGGGATCGGTGGGTCGCTCCGGCGCCAGGGCGGCGATGTCATCCAGCAAGCCGCGATGCAGGCCGCGCCGATCGCCGTCGGTGCCGCGCTCGTGACGACCGCTGGCCAGCTGCCTGCGAAGAACGTCATCCACGTTCCGACGATGGAAGAGCCCGGCATGAAGATCGGCGCCGAGAACGTCCGTCGCGCCGCGCGCGCCGCGCTGATCGCGAGCGACCGCAATAACTTCAAGGTGATCGCGATGCCCGGCATCGGGACCGATCTCGGCGAGGTGCCCGTCGACGAGGCAGCTCGTGCGATCGTCGAAGAGATTCGCGCGCACCGTCGGCCGTGCCCCGAGACGATCTATCTGGTGGACACGAACGAAGAGATGGTCTCGGCGCTCGAAGAAGCGCTGCGCAACGCGCAAGCGAACCTGTGAACGATCGGTGATCCGACGAGGCAGTTTGTCGCAGGCCAACTGCCCCTAAGCGCGCGATCACTCTCCAGAAATTCCGTCCGGCGGCGTTGACCGAAAAACCGCCCGCCATATACTGCACTGGCTTTGCAGCTACAGGCATACATGCCAGCCGGGCTGGCGATCGCATTTGCCCTGGGGTTTTGCGGCTTGTTCACGGCGCTCGCCGTGCTGGTCGGCCCGAAGGCAACCAACCCCGACAAGCTCAAGCCGTTCGAATGCGGCAACGAGCCGATCGGAACGCCGCGCGGACGCTACTCGGTACGGTTCTACCAGGTCGCGATCCTGTTCCTCGTGTTCGATATCGAGGCCGCGTTCATGTACCCGTGGGCGGTCCTCTACAC
>JAYUYE010000802.1:0-3342 GCA_043752985.1 Myxococcales bacterium | reverse complement strand
GGATCTCGTAGATCACCGCGTCCTTGAACCAGAGGGGATCGTCGGACAGCTGGCTCGCGCTGGATTCGGTCATAGGAAGTACTCGAACGGGTTCTCGGTGCTGTCGTGATCGACCTCCGGCCGGACCGCGAGCGCGACGACGCGACGACGGCCGTCGAGCGGCAGGTTCGAACGAGAGATGACGTCCGTCGCCTTCACGCGAAACCTGTACGCTAGCGCGGGCGACCGAAACCGAATCGACGTTCTCCACCTTCTAGCGCGTCCCTCACGGTTCGTTGTTACGTGGACCGATTGCACGGCAATCCGGGTATGGTTTGAAAGCCTGGCGATGTGTGGGTCGCCGGAGGAGCTGCTCCATGACAGGGTGGCGAGCCACATCATCCCGAACAACGTCCGCAGGATCGCAGATCGCGCGCGCAACGCGTGGCGGTTCGGCCAGGAACCTCGTCGGGCGTTCGCGATCCCAAGACAGTCGTGACCAAAATGACGGCGCACCGGACAGCGTCGGATTATTGCTGGAACCCTGCGAACTGCACTTCACGTTCGGCACGCCTCGGCCGAACCTGTTGCGTGTGGTGCAGCTCCGAACGGGCTGCATCCCTCCCCCTGGTCCATAATGTTTGAATCAACTGTGCCCAATCCGTGAGTACCGACAACGAGCTCGAGCGTACGAAGCGGCGGTTCGCCGACGCTCAGGCCATGAGCCACATCGGAGTGTGGGAGTTCGACCCACGTAGCACGGAGCTCTACTGGTCCGAGGAGCTCTACCGGATCCTCGGGCTCGTTCCGGGTCCGACGCCGCCCACGTTCGAGCAGTTTCTTGCGTACGTGTATCCGGCGGATCTCACGAACGTGAAGGCATACATCTCGCGCGCGCATCGCGAGCGCACCGCGACCTCGCTCGAGTTCCGGATTGTTCGTCCAACCGGAGAGGTCCGCACCATGTTGAGCCGCGTGCGGCCGGATCTCGACGCCCATGGAGAGCTGGTGCGACTCGTCGGTGTCGACCAAGACATCACGGAGACCAAGGAGCTGGCATCGCGGCTCGTCTTCTCGGATCGCATGATCGCGGTCGGCACGCTCGCCGGCGGGGTTGCCCACGAGATCAACAACCCGCTCGCCACGATCGCAGCACAGCTGCAGATCCTCGAGGAAGCGCACCGCGATCCGGGCACCCGCGATGCGCGGGTCGCCGTCGAGCGGATTCGCAAGATCGTCCGCGGGCTGACGGCGTTCTCCCGCAACGATGACGAGAGCCGCAGTTCGATCGAGCTCACCCGCGTGCTCGAGCTCGCGATCGGGCTCACGAGCAACGAGATCCGCCACCGCGCAACGCTGGTGAAGCAGTTCGGCTCTCCGCCATACGTCCTCGCGAACGAAGCACGCCTCGGCCACGTGTTCATAAATTTGCTGATCAACGCGGCCGAAGCGATTCCCGAAGGAAATGCAGACCGGCATCAGATCCGGATCTCCACGCGCGCCGATGCGGCGGGCTGGGCGGTCGTCGAGATCCAGGACAACGGAGTCGGCATTCCGCGCGAGCTCATCGGTCGCGTGTTCGATCCGTTCTTCACGACCAAGGCGGTAGGCCAGGGCACCGGCCTCGGCCTGTCGATCTGTCACGGCATCGTGCGTTCCCTCGGCGGCGACATCACGGTCCGCAGCGAGGTCGGCAAGGGTTCGACCTTTGTCGTCGCGCTTCCACCGACGGTCGATGTTCCGCGCAAGCGGTCGGTCAGCGAGCCGCCGAGTCACGGGCACGTGGTTCGCGGCAAGGTCCTCGTGATCGATGACGACCTGATGTTCTCGACCTCCCTGCGCCGGTTGCTGTCGTCGCAGCACGCGGTCACCGTGGTCAACAGCGGGCGCGAGGCACGCGTGCGCCTCCAGGACGGCGAGAAATTCGACGCCATCCTGTGCGACCTGATGATGCCCGAGGTCACGGGAGCGGAGCTGCACGCCGAGCTGGCCGTGCTCGACCGAGAGCTGGCCGACCGCATGATCTTCATCACAGGCGGGGCGTTTTCTCCGGCGTCGCAGCGGTTTCTCGAGAGCATCTCGAACCTGTGCTTCGAAAAGCCCTGCGACATCAGCGAGTTGCGCGAAGCTGTGCGACGGCGCGTCCTCGCCAGTCAGACGTGATCTAGCCCCCTACATAGACGCGTGAGGTGGTCGATACAAGGGCTGCCCCACGCGGTCGGGAGTATCTCCCCCCAGCGCCGGATGTGAGGCGGTACAAGGCACAGATCCAACCATGTCGCTCTCGCCCACCCAGTCGCAGTCCACCCTCGCCCACGCCATTCGCCCGGTCCGGATTCTAGTCGTTGATGACGATGGGCTGCAGCTGCGAGCGGTGCAGCGGCGGGTGCGCGACAACCCGGGGATCGAGCTGACGGTGATCGACAACGCGATCGATGCGCTGCTCGCGATCGGCACGATGAAGCCGGATCTCGTGGTGATGGACGTCTTCATGCCGGGCCTCGACGGGCTCGAAGCCTGCCGGCGGATCCGCGCGAATCCGGAAACGCGCGACATCAAGATCGTGCTCGCGAGCGCCGCGATGACGCACGACCTGATGGCAACCGCGACACGCGTCGGTGCAACGCAGGCCGTCACGAAGCCGATCGACATCATCGCGCTCGCGACTCCCGCGCAGGCTCTTCCGCCCGCTCGCATCGCGTCGGGCACGATCGCGCCTCCCATCGCGGCTCCCGAGCTCCCCAACGCGCCGACGATGCGCGGCGCTGACCTTCTCGTCGCGATGCTCGAGGAAGCCGGCGTCGACATCGTGTTCGGCCTGCCCGGTGGCGCGATCTCGCCCATTCACGACGCGTTGCTCGACACCAGCATCCGCGTCGTCACCACGCGCCACGAAGCCGGCGCCATGTTCGCAGCCGCGGCTCATGCACGCGCGACCGGAAAGCTCGCCGTCGTTGCCGTGACCTCCGGCCCCGGCGTTCTCAACTCGATGACCGGTCTCGCCACCGCCTGGTGCGATGGGGTGCCCGTGCTTCTCCTCGTCGGCGAGGTTCCGCGCGCCGCGCACGGCAAGGGCGTCCTTCAGGACGGCTCGTCGCACGGACTGCAGATCGTCGAGATGGCGCGTCACGTGTCCAAGCTCGCCGTCGAGGTCCCGCGCCCGAGCGCGCTGCCGCACCTCGTTCGACGATGCATCGCCACCGCGCTCTCCGGTCGCCGCGGACCTGTCGTCATGACGCTTCCGATCGATGTCACCACCGCGCAGGTCGCACGTCCGCGCGTCGCCGGTTCGATCACGATGGGCGGCACGGTCGAGGTCGAGAGCCTCGACGAAGTTGCCGAGCTCATCCGCAACGCGAAGCG
>JAYUYE010000801.1:0-3346 GCA_043752985.1 Myxococcales bacterium | reverse complement strand
GGTACTTCTGCTCGATCTGCGCGAGGTACGGCTTCGCCTTCGCGAGGATCTCCTTCGGCACCGCGTAGCCCTTCGCCTGGGCGTGGACGAGCGCGTTGGTGACGTAGACGCTGATGTACGGGTTCGACGGGTACCCGCGCTCCCAGAACGCGAAGCCGCCGTCGTAGTTCTGCATCTGGGACAGCCGCTCGATGTCACTCTTGACGCTCGCCTCGAGCGCCGCCGGTGACGGCATGTCCTTGGTCTTGAACGCGGCGAGCACGTCGCGCAGCGCCGAGATCGCCATGATCCGCGACGCCCGCTGCTCCGCGCACTCGTACGGGTACTTCACGAGGTAGAGGAATGCGTCTGTCAGCGCCTGGAGGTTCGTCGACGCCGTCGTGATCTCGAGACCGCCGAACTCCGTCACGACTTTGCCGGGCAGCGCGACCGGCTGCTTGATCGCGCCGTTGTCGATCACGCCGTAGGTTGCAAACGCCTCGGTCGTCGCCGGCGTCCACACCGGCAGCGCGAGCTCGGCGGCATCGGTGTTCGATCCGGACACACCGACCACCTGGAAGCGTGCGGTGCCCGCGAGCTCTGCGGCCGCCGGGAACTGGACCTCGACGCGATCGTTCGGCGGCACGGTGACCTCGCGGCCTGCGCCATCGGTGATCGCAGCATTCGTCGTCCGCACCGCGAGCTTCACGGTCATCGGCGCATCGGTCTGGTTCTGAACCACGACCGGCAGCTTGAACGTGTCACCGAAGTTGAGAAACCGCGGCGGGCTCGGCCGCACCATCAGCGGCAACCGCGCCGTGATCGCGCTCTCGCCCTTGCCGAACTGGCGCTCCCCTGCCGCCGAGATCGCGATGATCCGGTAGCGCGTCAGGTTGTCGGGCACCTTGATGTCGACAACCGCGCGTCCGTTGCCATCGGTCTTCACCGACGGCGAGAACGCAGCGAGCGGATTGAAGTTCGAGCGGATCGCGATCGGCTTGCTCGGATCCTTGTCCGCCTGATCGGGGATACCGTCGTGATCGCTTTCCTCGTCCTTGGCCATTTTCTGGTTCATGGGCGATGTAGGCGGCGGCGAAGATCCGGGCTTGCCCGCAGACATCCCCGTGGCAGCCGACTCCGCTCGCGCCAGATCCGCGCGCGCCCCCCCGTTTGGCTGGTTCTGCGCGAGCGACGCCGCGTCGGGCTTCGCGAGCTTCACGTACGCGCGAGAGTAGTGGTCACGCGTGTCGGTGCCACGGCTGCCATAGAACACGTCGACCGGGCTCGGGAACTTGTAGCCGGTCAACGAGAGGATGGCCTCGTCGACGACGATCACCGCCGTGTCGGCATTCGCGACTGGCTTGCCCATCGCATCGAGGACCTGGATGGCGAGCTTCGCGGACTCACCGGGCCCGATCTTCGGCGCGTTCGGGGCAACGGTGACCGAGAGCGTGCGCTGCCTCGGCGGCACCGCGAGGTCCAAGTTGCCGACGGCGTACGCCGGTCGCTTCGGCAGCTTCGGATCGGGATCGCCGTTGTCGTCGGTCCGCGCCGCGGCGCCCACGAGATCGACCTGCACGAACATGTTCGGCACCATCGCGTCCGCGATCGGAACCTTGATGGTCGCGGTCGGTCCGCTCATCGTGATCCGCTCGGTCTTCACCATGCCGGAGCGGCGCCAGCTGACGATCGCCTCCGCCGGATAGAACGGCGCCTGGACGAGAATCTCGGCGATGTCGCCGGCCTGGTAGTCCTTCTTGTCCGGAATCAGCTGCACGACCTCCTGCTTGACGTCGCGCGCCGGTGGCTGATCGCCGCCGCTGACCCAGAACGTCAACGTGGTCTGGTTGGGCCGCCCCTTGTCGTCGACGATCAACGCTGTGATCTCGTAGGAGCCGCCCTGTTTCGTCGCAAACGCGCACGGCACTGGGTCCGCGGCAGCGGTCACCGGACACGTCTGGGGATCGATCTCGGTCCGCGTGTACTTGCCTTTCTTGTACTCCCAGTCGATGCGGACCGCCTTGACCTCGATCTTGGCTCCGACCGCGGCCTTGCCGTCGAGATCGACTCCGATCACGTCGACCGGGAATGGTGTGCCCTTCTCGACGAACGGCCTCTTCATCTTCAGCCCGACGTAGAGCGCCGACGGATGCACGAGCAACGCGGTCGAGGCCGACCACGCCTGACGATTCACATCGGTGACCGACGCGTTCGCGGTGACCGACATCGGACGCGCGGGGTTCACCGACAGAAAGTCGAAGTGCAGCGTGTGCGCGCCGGTCGCATCGGTCTTGCCCTCGTGCTGCCACGTCTTCGGGGGCTTGTAACCGCGGCCACCTTCCTCGTCATAGAAGCTGCGATAGCCCCACCACGGTTCCCACGATCCGAAGATGAACTCGTCGCGGTTCGGCGGCGTGTAGTTGGTCACGTCCGCGGTGACGTACCAGTTGACCGGTGCACCGGGCAGCGGGCCGCCGGAGAAGTACTTCGCGGTGACCGTGACGTCACCCTTTCCGCCGACGAGGAACGGGCCCTGGGTCGGCTGCGCGTTGACCTCGAATTCGGGACGCCGAAACTCCTCGATCTGGAAGCCGTGCGAGTAGCTGCTGCGCATCCGGCCCTGCGACTCGAACGTGACGTTCGCGTAGCCGAGGTTCGGCGTCTTCGGCAGCGTGAACTTCGTGTCGAAGCCACCGACCACGGAGACGGGCGCGGAGCCCGTCGCGAGCTTGTTGCCCGTCTGATCGACGACCGTGTACTTCACCGACGTCACCGCACCGCCGATCCCGTTGAGGTCACCGCCCTCGTTCGGATCGAGGATCCGCAACCAGCCCTTGAGCGAGACTTCCTCGCCCGGCTTGTACATCTTACGATCGTCGACCACGTACCAGGCGAGGCTGCTCGAACGCGCCTGCTTGACCCAGCCGCCGGACTCGTTCCACCAGTTCTCGTGCTCGGCGACGAACGCGACGTCAGCACCGCGCTTCGCGAGCAGCAGGTGCGAGCCCTTCATGCCACCAGTCGAGAGCGCGAGCGTCGCCATGCCCTTGTCGTCGCTCGTCGATTTGATCCCGAACGGCCGGATCTCGAGCGCGACGTTCGCCGCGGGCTTGCCGGTTCCGAGCTCGGTCGCGAACGCGACGAGGTGCCCCGAGTCGACGTAGGCGTCGACGCCGAGCTTCGTCGACTGCACCCAGCTCATCAGGCGCGGCGGATCGTAGTCCTCGGTCCACGGGTGCGGCTCGACGATCGCGATCGCGTGGCCAAGGCCCGCACCGTCGAGGGCGGGCTTGAGATCGATCGACGTCTCGACAAGATCATTCTTCTTGGTGCTCGCGCGCACGAGCTGATCGAACACCTTCTTGCC
>JAYUYE010000800.1:0-3349 GCA_043752985.1 Myxococcales bacterium | reverse complement strand
GCGAGGAACGCGGTCGCAGCGTCGGCATCGAGAGGCTGCGAGAAGTAAAAGCCTTGGACGTACTCGCACTCGAGTTGGCGCAGCCGTTCGAGCTGCTCCACGGTCTCGACGCCCTCGGCGATCACATCCATTCCAAGGTTGTGCGCGAGCGAGACGATCGCCCGCACGATCTCGGGACGCTCGGTCGTCAGGCCGATCCGCGACACGAACGACCGATCGATCTTGAGCGTCGTGACCGGAAAGTCGTGGAGGTAGCTCAGGCACGAGTAGCCGGTGCCAAAATCGTCGAGACTGATCGCCACACCCAGCACCCGCAGCCGCGTGAGCGTCTGCTGGATCGCCGGGTCGTTCGGCATCATGGCGCTCTCGGTGATCTCGACGTTGAGCGTGCGGAGATCGACGCCGGCGTCATGTGCGGCGCGCTCGATCTCGCCCGCGAGGTCTGCCTGAACGAGCTGACGCGCCGACAGGTTGACGCCCATCGTGAGGCCCGGTGTAGCCCCTCGGTTCCATGTCGCGAGCTGCCGACACGCTTGCTCGACGACCCATCGCCCGATCGGATGAATCATTCCGCTCTCCTCCGCGATCGGAATGAACTCGACGGGTGGGATGAGGCCGAGCTCGGGATGGCGCCACCGCACGAGTGCTTCGAAACCGACAACCTTCAAGGTCACCGACTCGATGATCGGTTGGTAGTGGAGGACGAGCTCGTCGCGGTCGACCGCATACGAGAGATCGGACTCGAGTCGGAGCTGCGCACTCACCGTGCCGTGCATCTCCTGGTCGAAGACCTGATAGCGGGCGCGGCCGTCCTCCTTCGCCCGATAGAGGGCGACGTCCGCATCGCGGAGCAGGTCGGTGCTGCGCTCGTAGCGAGCATTCATCATCACGATTCCGATGCTCGCGCTCGCGAACACTTCCTTGCCGTCGATGTCGAACGGAGCTTGAAGTGCCTTGTGGATGCGTTCGGCCGTCCGCGTCGCATCTTTGACCGTGTGGATGCCGTCGACCAGGATCGTGAACTCGTCGCCGCCGAGGCGGGCAGGCGTATCGACCTCGCGCAGGCACTGCTGGAGCCGGCTCGCGACACCGATGAGCAGCTGATCGCCCGCGAGATGACCGAACGTGTCGTTGATGACCTTGAACCGATCGAGGTCGAGCATCATCACCGCGAAGCCGTGGTTGGTGTGCCGGCGCGACCGTGCGACCGCACCGTTGAGGTGCTCCAGGAACAGCGCGCGGTTCGGCAAGCTCGTCAGGCTGTCGTGATGAGCGAGATCGAACAGCTTCTGCTGCGCGATCTTGCGCTCCGCGATCTCCTTCGCGAGAGATGCGTTGGTCTCCGCGAGCTCGGCGGTGCGAGCCATCACACGCGCTTCGAGCTGTGCATGAACGGCGTGGAGCGCGAGCTCGTTCTGGCGGAGGTTGACGAACACCGAGACCTTCGAGCGCAACGCTTCTGGCTCGAAGGGCTTGAGGATGTAGTCGACAGCCCCCGACGAGTAGCTGCGCAGGATGTGGTGCTGCTCGGGATACGCGCTGAGGAAGATGATCGGGGTGTGCCGCGACTGTGCACGCTGCCGCAAGAGCGCGATCGTCTCGAACCCATCGAGACCAGGCATGCGGATATCCATGAGGATCACCGCGAACTGTTCCTCGAGGACCGCACGCAGCGCGTCGTTGCCCGAGCGCGCCATCACGAGCTTCTGGCCGAGCGGCTCCAGGCTGGCCTCGAGCGCCAGGAGGTTCTCCGGGCGGTCGTCGACCAGCAACACGCTCACAGGTGGCAGCTCGTCACTCATGACCGACCAGACAACGTTCGGGAGCCGAGACCCCGAGTGTAATACGGACCGAGGAGACTGCGGCGGCGGACGGTCTCCTTGACCGAAAGGGTGGCCTCACCGCGAACGCAACTACATGCGGCCCTCTCGATCAAGCGCCTCGCGCGGTGGCGGCGTGGATGATCCGTCAGGGCGCGAAGACGAGCGGGGTGCGGAACGTCAGACCCGCCGCCGCGTGAAACACGTTGACGCCTTCCGCCATGTCGCGGCCGCCGGCCTCGACGTACACGCCAAAGGCGTAGGTGCCGAGGAACACGCCGCGCGGCTCGATTCCAACGCCGCTCGTGAATAGCTCGGCGCTGAGCCGACCGGTGCCGCCAAACCCGGCATGGGTCGTGTCGAACGCCGCGCTACCGACGTACTCGCCGCGAGCAGTCGCCCACGTGCGCCACCAGCTACCGGCAGCGAGCGCGTAGCCGGCCTCGAGGTACGCGCCGCCGTACGCGATGCCGCTGCTCTCCATGGTGGTGGCATCGACTGGCGTCGCCATCAGCGCGCCGAACACGCCGACGCCGACATCGAGTCGCGTCGGCTTCGGGCTGAGCGACGCCCAGTGGATCCCGACCGCGGCGGAGATGCCCTTCGCGTAGCCAGAGGTGGTGTTCACGCCCGCGGCTCCGATATCAATCTTGAGCGGCATCATGAACCGCGGGCCTGGACGGCGGCGATAGCTCACCGAGGCCTGGCCGGTCGGCTGCGGGTTCGGAGACGCGCGGTGATCGCGGACCTCTGACTCCGCCTGGGCGACGGACGCATCGAGAGCGGTGATGGAGATCAGGGCGAGGCAGAGGGCGGGGGCGAGCTTGGTCATGGTTGTTGTTCGTGAGACGCGGCACCTCGAAGGACTGGGCAGTTTACTTTGCCGCCACGAACGTGGAATGAAAACGCAGACCTGGGCTCGAGGACGGAGGGCCTAAATGGTCAGCTCGGGCTCAGCGCCACGCAGCGAATTCATTCCGGATCCAGCTCGAGTCCAGGTAGATCCCGGCTCGCGGGCGCACACCAGCGCTCACCGTCACAGCGTGTTACACGTCGACGATGCCGAGCACGCTCGTCGAGTCGTTCGAGCTCCTGATCGACGCGGAGCAGCTCGCTCCCCGCCTCGCGGCTGCCGCCACCGCGCTCGCGCAGCTCCCAGATCTCGACGACGAGAGAGGCTGGCTTGCAGTAGCATGCGCGCGCCTCGACGCTGCGCGCGTCACGTCGTACGGTCGCCTGCTGGACCGCGCTCTCCGGCTCCCCGAGCTCGAGAGCCTGAAGGGGGAGCGCGGAAAGCTCCTCCAGGCCGAGGTCGCGGACCAGGTCGAGCGACTTCAGGCCGGCATCGCCTTCGCCGGCGGCGTCCGCTCGCCGCTGCTCGAGCTCGTGTTTCACAACCTGAAGGTGCCCGCGCTGCGGAAGTGTGGCCGGCCGGAGCTCGAGCGGTTCTGCTCCGAGATCGAGCTCCGCCTCACGTCCACCTACGCACGACGGGTCTTCGCGACCGAGCGCTACCTCCCGGTCGGGCC
>JAYUYE010000799.1:0-3351 GCA_043752985.1 Myxococcales bacterium | reverse complement strand
TTCACCTTGTAGAACAGCGAATTGTGCGTCGCTGCCTTTGCGATGCCGAAGTCGGTCAACTTCACCTCGCCGGTGTACGAGACGAGGATGTTCGACGGCGAGACGTCGCGGTGGATCAGCTTGAGCGGCTTGCCGTCGAAGTCTCGCTTCGCGTGGGCGTAGGCGAGCGCCGACAAGACCTCGCGGCAGATCCGGATCGCGGCCGCCGGCGAGAACCGCTTGCCGCGTCGCTTGGCTCGCTTGATCAGCGTCCGGAGATCCCCGCCGGGCAGGTACTCCATGACGATGAAGTACTCGCCACCGGCGGTCACGAGATCGATCGTGTGGACGATGTTCGCGTGGTCGAGCGTCGCCGACAGCTTCGCCTCGCGGAGGAACAGATCGATGAACTCCTCCTGCTGGGTGAACTCGGGGAGGAGCTGCTTGAGTACGACCTCCATCTCGAAGCCGCCCGCGCCGAGCTTCTTGCCGACGTAGATCGCCCCCATGCCGCCCTCGGAGAGGTGCTCGAGCACGACGTAGCGATCGATCGGTGCGCCGCCGACGTCGGCCATGAAGCCCGCAGTGTAACATTGCGGCCTCGGTGAATGAGTCCGACCGATACCGGCTCGAACCGGTCGCCGACGCGCGCTCGCGGGAGGAGCGGGTCCGGCGCGGAGATCTCGCAGCGGCCACGGCCGAGGCGAAGGCAACCCAAGCCCAGGTCGACGCGAAGGCCCACACCGTCGCCGCGGCACGGGGGAGGCTGGAGGCCGCGCGCAGCGCACAGCAGGAGCTCGTGACCCGCGGGACCACCAGCGCCCTGCTCGCCCGCGCCGAGCAGTTCATCGTTCGCACGCGCCGTGATCTCGAGGCAGCGCTCGACGCGCATGCTCGCGCGCAGGCGAGTCTCCGCGGTCTGCTCGATGCCGTCGATTCCGCCCGCGGCCGGCTTGCGCGCGCGCGCGCCGACAAGGAAGTGATCGAGCGCCACTTCGCGCGCTGGCGGACCGAGAAGGCCCGCCTCGCCGAGCGCCGCGAGGACTGAGCGTCCGATGCAACCGCGCCCGGGAACTCGTGTCTTTGCCCTATGCGCAGCTTTCTCGTGACCCTTTTGATCGCACTTCCGATGACCGCCATGGCTCAGCCGACCAAGGCCGCTGACGTCACCACGATGGTCACCGACGACTGCGCCCGCGCGCGCAAGGCCGGCAAGACCTGCGTCTTGACGATCGGCGAGGAGGACGTCACTGGAAAGGTCGGGGTACCCAACGAGACGAAGATCGACGTCCTCGTGATCGGGAAGATGAGCAGCCTGATTCGGCTCCGTCGCGACTTCATCCCCGAGATCCTGAAGAGCGCCGAAGCCATCGACTGAGCGCCGGCGTGGCATACTTCGGTGCGGATGCACCGCTGCGCCCTTTCTCTCTTGCTCCTCGCAGTGACCGGCTGTACCGAGCCGCGCAGCGCGCTGTGCAAGGAAGTCTGCAAGCGCGAGGCGGAGTGCGTCGACACCACCGGCAGCAAGATGCCGTTCGACGAGAAGGAGTGCGTCGCAGCGTGCGCCGCACTCGAGAATGACGTCGCCGACAACGGCGCCAAGGTCCAGCGGCATGGCGACTGCGTGCACAAGCAGCAGTCGTGCGAAGCCGTCCTCGAGTGCAAGTAGATGCTGTCCGCGACGAGCACACGCCCGTTCGGGGCGAGCACGCTGAAGACGACGATCTTCCTCGAGCGCCGGTTCCGCGCCCACCTCGTCACCCGTGATCGGCTGCTGTTCGACACGGGCTATTCGCCGCCCGCGCGCAAGCCAAGCTCGTTTGTCCATCTCTACGCCACCCTGCGCGGCTCGTTCGCGATCGATGGCAAGCCAGCAACCGTCGGGCCGCAGGCCTACATGCTGGCGGAGACCGAGTTCGATCGCGTGCTACCCGTGTCCGCAACGTTTCGCTCGTGGGGTGCACCGGCCGTGATCGTCGAGCTCCGGATTCCCGCGGCCGATGTGCGCAGGCCGATCGGCATGCTGAACGGGATGCTCGAGCTTTCGCAGGATGTGTGGGACGCGTACGCGACGCTCGAGACCGCGCCGAGCGAGGAAGCACTACACCAGCTGATCGTTCGGCTCGGCGAAGCCGGCGTGCTGTCCCGCGAGCTGACGACGAGCGTGGTGTCTGCCGAACCGGATCGGTTTCTCCGGCTGTGGTCGGTGTTGCGCCCGCTCTACGAGGACCTCGCGACCTCGGCGTCGCTCAAGCAGATCGCGATCGTCGCGAAGCTATCGCTGCGCCAGCTCGGCCGCGATCTCGGCGATCTGACCCGCACGTTTGGTCTGTTCGGCGCGGGCTTCCGCGATGCGATGCGCGTGCTCCGGCTGCGCGCCGCGGTGCTGATGCTGTCGGCGCCGGGTGGAACGCCAAGTGATGTGGCGCGCGTCGTCGGCTACGGCAGCCTCGATGCGATGGGGCGCGCGTTCCGCGATGCGCAGCTTCCGGCGCCGAGCATCGTGCAGGACGCCGTTCGCTATCCGGTCGCGGACGTCACTGCATGATCCGGTACACCGAGTAGCTCGTCGCGGTCACGAGCACGAGGGCAAGGGCGCAGACCGCGATGATGCCTCCGGTCGAGATCCGAACCCCGTCAGCGCGCGGCAACGTGCGCCGCGTCTGCGTCGGGTCGATGTACAACAGCACCGCGATGATGAGGATCTGGAAGATCCCTGCCGCGATGTAGCAGTCCCGGAAGTCGAGCACGCCGCGGAGCTCCGCGGTCAGCAGGAACCCGATCGTCATCGAGAAGTTAGACAGCGACATGTACGCGGTGAACTGCGACGCGCCGATCGGCGGATACGCGAGATCCATGCACAGCGCGAACAGACCGACCACCATCATCGAGGTGCACGCGGTCTCGAACATCGCGAGCGTGTAGACGAAGCCGTGATTGCTCCACTGTGACTCGAGCAGGGCGAACGCCAGCCAGCCGCTGCCCATCGCGACCGACGCCATCGCGATCAGCTTCCGGCGACCGAGCACATCCGCGAGCCAGCCGCCGACCACCGAGCCGGCGAGCCCCGCGAGCAGCCCCCAGCCGCCGACCACCTCCACATAATCCTCGGGGGTCCACTTCAGCTGCTGCGTGAACAGCGCATACGCGTTCGCGGTCAGCACGCCGAGCGCGAGGTGGATCGTGAGCATCAGCGCCGCCATCAGGAACGCCGAGCGAATCGAAAACACCTCGGCGAGCGAGCGCAGGACGACCCGGAGCTTCGGGCGTTCCGGCGGCGGGCCCGAGCGCTCGCGAACGAGCAGCGGGACCAGCAGGATCGCGAGCAGGATGCCGGTCTGCAGGATCAACGCGGTGTCGAGGTTCGACCAG
>JAYUYE010000798.1:0-3352 GCA_043752985.1 Myxococcales bacterium | reverse complement strand
AGACCGGCATCATCAGGGGCACGGTCGTCGCGCCCGACGGCACGCCGGTTTCCGACGCCTTCATCTCGACCGCACGCGAATCCGACGCCGCAGGCGCTCAGGACTCCTCGATGGGAGCGACGCGCGGCTGGGGGTGGGGTGACTCCTCCAAGCCTGTCCTCACCGGCGTCGACGGCACCTTCACGATCACGAAGCTCACCCCGGGCAAGTACACGCTGCGCGCCTACCGCAAGGGCGGCGGCGAGGCGATCGCAGAGCACGTGGCGGTCGGCACCACCGCGAAGCTCGAGATCAAGGACACCGGCTCGATCGCGGGCGTCGTCACGCGCGATGGCGCTCCGCTTGACGAGATCACCGTCGCCGTCGAAGATCTCAAGACAGGCTTCGAGCGCAGCGAGACCTATTTCCGCACCGACGGCCGGTTCACGCTCAAGGACCTCCCCGCCGGCCACTTCCACGTCACCGCCTCCGCCGAAGGCGGCACGAAGAAGATCGAGCTCGACCTCGCGCACACCGAAGCGAAGACCGGCGTCACCCTGAAGCTCGAGGAGCTCGTCACCCTCACCGGCCGGATCATCGAGCACGGCACCAAGAAGCCCGTCGCCGGCATGCGCATGCAGGCCGCGATCGCCCAGGGCGGCAGCGTCTCGTTCGGCTGGGGCGACGACGACCGGGACAACATCTCCGACGACACCGGCCGGTTCACGATCAAGCGCGCCCCGCGTGGCCAGCTCCAGATCACCGGCATGCACAAGGACTTCCAGGACAGCGACTACACCTTCGTCCGCACGCTGCGCACCGTGGAGGGCTCCGGCACCATCGACATCGGCGATATCACCGTCCTCAAGAACCGGATCAAGGACGGCGAGCCCGCCGGTGAGCTCGGCATCAACTTCGTCCAGCTGCCGAACGACACCCCGCCCGACAAGACCCGACTCGAGGTCAGCTTCATCGAGCCCGACGGCCCCGCGATCAAGACGAACCTCAAGGTCGGCGACGTGATCACCTCGGTCGACGGCATCGGCGTCACCGGTGGCGACTCGATCCACGCGTGGACGCTGCTGCGCGCCCCCCCGGGCACGAAGATCGTCCTCGGGCTCGCGCGCGGTGCGAGTGTCACCGTCGTGCTCGCCGCCCCGTCGTGATCCGACGCGCAGTTCTCAGAGCACTGCGATGTTGTGGGTCCACGCGGTGCCGGTCCAGCTCCACGTACCAGTCGTCGCATCGAAGCGCAGCTCGGGGCGCAGTGCGTTCAGGTTCCCCGCAACCGTCGCTGGCGGGTCGCTCAGCCAGCGATGGCCCGCGTAAGAAACGCGCCCCGCGCGATAAAGACGATCGAGTGCTGCATCGACCTGCCCCACAAGCTCGTCCGGGGGCGTGTCGGGGTGCGCCTGGCTGAGAAGGTCGAGCAACGGCAGAATGCTCGGCAGCTTGCGACCGTTGCGGAGTGCGGAGCGGTACCGGCGTTCGAGTGCCGCATCGACCTGCCCGAGAGCCTCGTCCGGGGGCGGCTCGGGATACGCCGTGCTCAGCCGCTCGCCGTTGCCGAGTACGAAGCTCACGATCTCCTCGTCGATCATCGCGACCTGACTATCACGACACCAGTGCGCACGTTCCCCATCCTTGCCCGGCAGCGCTGCGCGAAGGCCGTCCTTGCGCGAAGCCCGACCCGGTTGCGGTTCGCTCACCACCAGAAGCGATGTCCTGCGCGCAGCGCGGGACGAGGAGAACCGCACGTTCGTTCGCCCATCTACTCGACGACGCTCGCGCCGGGTCGCCCAGCGCAGAGCGGACGAGGGAGGAGCTGCGCGCTCTCTCGTGTCGTCCGGACGCGAGATCAGCTCGATCGCTGCCAGCAGTGGTGCTGCCAGTTCCGGGCTCGCGGGCGGTGATGTCATCATCTCGATCGACGGAATCGACGTGACAGGAGAGCACGCGGCACATGTGCGAATCCTTCTCGAAGGGTCGGTCGGCACGAAGGTGCTACACGGCCTCGCCCGCGGTGTCACCGTCCCTGTCATCCTCTGCCCCCGGACGTCCCCATGACCAAGAAGCTCCCCCTCCTCCTCGGCCTCGCCGCCGTCGCGACCGCGATCCTCGTCTGGCAGTGCCGGGGCGGCGATGACGCACCCAGGACGTCACCGAGCAGCGGCAGCAACGCGAAGGCCGCCCTGCCCTCCGAACCGAACGCCCGGCCGCGCACGGATCCGAAGACGCTACCGAAGGCCTCGTTCGCCGGCACCGTGACGGCCGACGCGACGAAGCAACCGATACCGGGCATTCGCGTCTGCGCATCCGGCACCTCGAAGATGCTGCCGGATGAGCTGCTGCGCGAGCCCACGTGCACGACGACCGCAGCCGATGGGACGTATACGCTCGCGCCACTCTTGCCCGCGCGCTACACGGTCACGGCGAGCGCGACGACGTGGCGGCCGTCGGTGTACGCGGTCGGCGGCAACCGAAACCGGCGCGAGCTGACCCTGATCGCCGGTGAGCACAAGACGGGCGTTGACATGACGATGCGGTCGGGCGGCGCCGAGGTGATCGGCACGGTCGCCGATGTCAGCGGCGGGCCGATCGCAAAGGCGCGCGTGTGGTCGGGCGAGCTCGGCGGCCCGATGGTGTTCGGCGAGACCGACGGCGCCGGTGCGTTCACGCTGTGGGTCGACAAGGCGGACGTCCAGATTCACGCGGCGGCGGATGGCTATACCGATGAAGAGGAGAGCGTCGATGCGCCGGGCAAGGTCGAGATCCTGCTGACGCCGGAGTCGTCGATCGCGGGCATCGTGATCGATGCGGCGACGAGCGAGCCGGTCGAGGGGGCGCGCGTGCAGGTCGGAGAGTGGAGCGGATCGACGGTGGTGTTCAGCGATGCGGCGGGGAAGTTCCGCGCGCGGCGGCTGTCGCCCGGTCGGCATGTCGTGATCGCGCGGACGGAGCGCGGGTTCGGGCGAACGGAGGGCTCGACGCTCGCCGGACTCGGCCAGGAGGTCGAGGGCGTGATCGTGAAGCTGTTCCCGGCGGCGCGCGTCGAGGCGAAGATCGTGATCTCGACGACGAAGCAGGTCTGCGTCGAGGACGCGAGCGCGTACCTGCGCGACACGGCGCGCAATCGGTGGGCGAAGCTCAGCCTCGCGCCCGACGGCACGCTGTGGGCCGACGGGGTGCTGCCCGGCACCTATACGCCGGAGATCGAGTGCGATGGCTACATGGCGCGCGACAAGTACACCCCGATCGAGATCACCGCCAAGGATGTCATCGGGCTGGTGTGGGAGGTCGATCCGGGCGCGACCGTGCGCGGCGCCGTGCGAACGAAGTCGGGCGTGCCCGTCGAGGATGCGAAGGTGTGGGC
>JAYUYE010000797.1:0-3354 GCA_043752985.1 Myxococcales bacterium | reverse complement strand
TGCGCGGGATCAGCCGGGTGAACACACCACCGGCGGTCTCGACACCGAGCGAGAGCGGCGAGACGTCGAGCAGCAGAACTTCCTGCACCTCGCCGGTGAGCACGCCGCCCTGGATCGCGGCGCCGACGGCGACGACCTCGTCGGGATTGACGCTACGGCTTGGCTCCCTGCCGAACATCTCGGCGACCAGCCCCTGGATCCGCGGCATCCGGGTCTGTCCGCCGACGAGGATCACCACGTCGATGTCCTTCGCGGTCAGACCGGCATCGGCGAGCGCGCGGCGACACGGCTCGAGCGAGGCCTGGACGAGGGGCTCGACCAGATCCTCGAGCTGATGTCGCTCGAACATCGTCTGCAGATGGCGTGGACCGTCGGAGGCTGCCGCGATGAACGGCAGGTTGATCTCGGTCTGGAACGCGCTCGATAGCTCGATCTTCGCGCGCTCGGCGGTCTCCTTGAGCCGCTGCAGCGCCATCCGATCGCCGCGCAGATCCATGCCGCCGTTGGCCTCGGCGAACGTGGCGAGCAGATGCTCGACGATCGCGTTATCGAAGTCCTCGCCACCGAGAAAGGTGTCGCCTGCCGTCGAGCGGACGCGGAACACGCCGTTATCCAGCTCGAGGATCGAGATATCGAACGTGCCGCCGCCGAGATCGTAGACGGCGACGCGCTGTGCACCCTCGGTCTCCACACCGTACGCGAGTGCAGCCGCGGTCGGTTCGTTGACGATGCGCAGGACGTTGAGCCCGGCGATCCGGCCCGCGTCCTTCGTCGCCTGGCGCTGGGCATCGTCGAAGTACGCGGGAACGGTGATCACGGCCTCGGTGACCTGATCGCCCAGCCAGTCCTCGGCGGTCCGCCGCATCTTCTGCAGCACGAGCGCGCTGATCTCGGGCGGCGAGTAGTCACGACCGCGCACACGGACGTGCGCATCGCCGTTGTCCGCCGCAACGACCTCGTACGGACACGTCAGCAGGTGACGCTGGACCTCCTCGTCCTCGTACTTGCGCCCCATCAGACGCTTGACCGCGTAGATCGTGTTCTCGGCGTTGGTCATCGCCTGGCGACGCGCCGCCTGCCCGACGAGCCGCTCGCCTGACTGCGCGAACCCGATGATTGACGGCGTGGTTCGCGAGCCCTCTGCGTTCGCGATCACGACCGCCGTGGAGCCGTCGATCACGGCCACGCACGAGTTCGTCGTGCCGAGGTCGATCCCGACGACGCGACTCATTCGCTGGTCTTCGCCTTGGCGACGACGACGAGCGCGGGACGCAGCAGTCGTTCGCCGGTCTTGTAGCCACGCTGCAGCACCTGAACGACGGTGCCCGGCGCCGCGTCACTCTCCTGCTGCGAGATCGCCTCGTGCAGGTTCGGGTCGAATGGCTGGCCCATCGCCTCGACGCTGGTGACCTCGAGGCGCTCGAACGCCGTGGTGAACTGGCGCAGCACGAGCTGCACGCCCTCGACGATCGGCCGAAGGACTGGATCGACTTCTTCCGAGCTCTGCACCGCGTGCTCGATTGCGCGCTCGAGGTTGTCGACGACCGGGAGCATCTCCTTGAGGACCTTGCTCTTGGCCTCGAACTTCGCGTCCTCGGACTCGCGCTTCTGGCGCTTGCGAAGGTTCTCCAGATCCGCTGCGCCGCGCAGGTAGCGGTCCCAGTTCTCCTTCTTCTCCTTCTCCGCAGCGGCGAGCTTCGTCTCGAGCTCGGCCACGCGATCCGGGGGCGCGGCAGCCACGGCGCCATCCGGCGCTTCGACCTCGACCTGGATCACGTCATTGGTCTCGGCTGGCTTCTCCGCGGCTTGGGCCGCCGCGGGTGCCGACTCGTCGTGCTCCGTGGGTTCTCCGCTCATGACCAGCGGACCATAACCAGCTTTGGTCAGGCAAACCAGGGGCCTGGCCTGCCTGTCGATCGTCAGGCCCCGGCTATGCGGACGACGGCGATCGGGTGCCACCGAGCTCGGCGAGGAGCTGGGACACGGTCTCGGCGGTGACGTCGACGACCGACATCACCTTGCCGTAGTTCATGCGCATCGGACCGATCACGGCGAGCGCGCCGATCGGCTGGTCCTCGGGACCGTAGGACACCGCGACGACCGAGCTCGATGCGAGCGCCGTCATCGCCGTCTCCGCACCGAGGAAGACCTGCAGGCCTTCAGCGCGCCGGGTCCGATCGAGGAGGCGGACCAGGGTCTCCTTGTCCTCGAGGGTCTTGAGTAGCTCACGCGCACGGCCCTTCGCGAGCTCGTCGTCGAGCAGGTTCGCTTGCCCGCTGATCACCACATCGGCCGAGCGATCGGGCTGGGCGACGAACACCGCGTGACCGAGCCGCAGGGCGGCAGAGATCGCCTCGTCGTAGCGATTCTTGTCGTCGCCTAGCTCGCGGATCACGCGCTCGCGGACCTCGTCGATCGTCATCCCGAGCAAGAGCTGATTGAGGTAGTTGTGAATCCGCTCGAGCCGGCGCGGGTCGACCTCATCGAGGATCAGCCGGTTCTCGATCCGACCATCGCTGGTGACCAGGACGACGATCAGCTTGCCGTCGCGCAGCGGGACGAACTCGATCTGCGAGAGCCGCTGCTGGTCGGGGTCGGGCGCGATGATCACCGCGGCGTGCTGCGTGAGATCGGACAGCAAGCGCGACGCGCGCTGCACGACTTCGTCGGGGCTCGGCGCGATCACGCGCTCGCGAATCTCCTCCTTCTCGCGCGCGGTCAACCCGCGCACCTTGAGGAGGCTGTCGATGAAGAACCGCAGGCCGCTCGCGGTGGGCACGCGCCCCGCGGACGAGTGACGCTGCTCGAGCAGGCCGAGGTCCTCGAGATCCGCCATCACGTTGCGAACGGTGGCCGGGGAGAGTCCGAGATCATGCCGGCGCGTCACGGTACGCGAGCCGACGGCATCGCCGACGGTCAGGTACTCGGTGACGACGGCGTGCAGGATCTTCTGCGCGCGCCGGGATAGATCGCTTCCACTCATGAGCGGGGTGCAGCTTACTGCGTACCCCAGCTTCGCACGATGCGAGCTGCGATCCCATCTGCCATTAGAAAGCCGCGCAGAGTCGGGCAGATCCGGCCGGCGCGTCGTTCGGCGAGGCCGTCCTCGACGAGCGCGTCAGCGATTCCCCTGGCAGGCGCGAGATCGGCCTCCACGACCCCGTCGACCGTCCGCATCCCGAGCCAGGCCCGATCCAGCGCCATCTCTGCCGGGTCCATCACAGTGCGCTCGACGGGGACCCCCGGGGCGGCGAGGTAGTCCCGGGCCCGCCGCGGGTTGGTCGCACGGATCCCGGAGCCGTCGGCGGCGACCTCGAGCGATGCGGCACCAACGCCGAGCCCGAGGAACGGCAC
>JAYUYE010000796.1:0-3359 GCA_043752985.1 Myxococcales bacterium | reverse complement strand
CGGCGCAGGTGTGTCGCGCTCGCACCTCGACGGCGAGCTGGCGATGACACCGCGGACGGAGTCGGCGACCTTGCCGCTGCTGCGTGGCGGCCTCTCGCTGCGACGGCGGCTCGGCACCTGGAGCTTTGGCGCATCGCTCGATGCGGATCTGGTGCTCGGCACACCGACCTACACCAAGCCGACGGGGATGGGTTCATCGACCACCTTGTTCGAGGTGCCCGGATTCTCAGCAGTTGTCGGAGTCTTCGCCGCCGCGGATCTCGGCCGCTGATCGGTTGCGACCTTTCGTGAGTCCTGGCCCACTAGAGTCCTGTGGGAGTTGCCTCGCCAGCCCGGGACCATGACCTTGCGCTCGCGCGCAAGGCGGCCGCGGGCGACCGCGTGGCGCAGCGCGAGCTGTTCGGGGCGCAGCGCCTGTCGGTGCACCACACGCTCTACCGGATCCTCGGCGCCAACCGTGATCTCGAAGATCTGGTCCAGGACGCATTCCTCGAGATCTTCCGCGCTCTGCCCTCGTTCCGCGGCGACAGCACGCTGGGCCGCTGGTGCCAGACAATCGCGACGCGCACCGCCTACCTCGCGATCTCTCGCCGCAAACCCGCAACGGTCGACCTCGAGGTCGTGGAGGACGTGATCGCCAGCGATCACGACACCCGCCGTCACGCGCAGTGCCGCGTCGCTGCACGCCGCCTCTATGTCGCCCTCGATCGGATCGAGGCGAAGCAACGGATCGCGTTTGCGCTCGCCGTGATCGACGGCCGCTCCCTCGCCGAGGTCGCCCAGCTCACCGACAGCACGATGATCGCGGTCAAGACCCGCGTCTGGCGCGCGCGCCGCGATCTGATGAAGCGCGCCGCAAAGGATCCCGTGCTCGTGTGTTACCTGGCCGAGCTCACCGGACGAGATCCATCATGACCGACAACGACCAGAAGCTTGGGCCGCCGCCGGTCGAGCCGATGTCGGATGTGAGCTGGGCGCGCGTCGAGCGCGGCCTGTGGTCGCGGATCGACAGCGGTGCGACGGACGTGCGTCCCGAGGCGCCACGCCGGCGCTGGGTGTGGATCGCCGCGCCCGCGCTCGCCGTGGCCGCGATCGTCGCCATCCTCGTAGGAACCGGCAGGTTCACCTCTCGTGAGGAGACTCCGGCGATCGTGTCGAGTGATCCGAGCGAGCCGTCGCGCGTGGTCGCGGGCGCTGCGGCCACCGCGGTCTCGTTCGGCGACGCGCATATCGACCTCGCCGCACAGAGCGCGATCGTGATGAGCCGCGAGGGCGGCTCGCCGAGCGTCCTGCTCGAGCGTGGCGTGGCCAGCTTCGCGGTGGCCCCCCGTGCAGACCGTCCTCCATTCATCGTTCGCGCCGGCGACACCGTGGTGCGCGTCGTCGGGACGCGGTTCGTGGTCTCGCGCAGCACCGAGCAGATCACCGTCGCTGTCGAGCACGGCCTCGTCGACGTTCAGTTTCGCGGCGCCACCCAGCGCGTCGGTGCAGGCCAGACCTGGTCGTCCGACTCGCCTGACAAAGTCACGCTCCACGCGGCGTCCGGCGTAGCGGACAGCGCGAACACGGCGTTCGGACCGATCGCAGCCAACACGAGGACGCCGGACAGCACCCAGCCCCTGGAGCCGACGACGTCGCCGGACGCGCACATCACGCCAGACACCCGGACGAAGGCACCCGACACCCACACGAGCACACCGACGAAGAGCGGCGCGCGCACGACCCCTCGCACACCTGACGCCCGCATAGCGGAAGCGGGCGCGGGCTCGGCGGGCTCGGCGGGCTCTGGCTCGGGCTCGGCGGGCTCGGCGGGCTCGGCGAGCCCCGCGGTCGCCTCGACGGCAATGTCGGTCGACGTGGATCGCGCGACCTACGACCGCCTCAGCGCGCAGGAGCGTCGCGATCCCAAGGCGGCCCTCACCGGATATCTCGAGCTCTCGCGCGGCAACTCGAAGTGGGCCGCGGTCGCGCTGTTCGCGGCGGGTCGGCTTGCTGCAGACCGCAACGACCATCGTGCAGTAACGTTCCTGGATATTTACTTGCGCCGATTTCCAAACGGCGCGAATGCAGATGACGCTCGTAACCTTCTTGCTCGACTCAAGGGAGACGCTCCATGAAGACTCGCCTCTGGCTGATTGGTTGTTTCGTTCTGGCGGCACTCGCTGCCGCATGCGGTGACAATGGGTCCGGAGGCGGAGACGGCGGGAACGGTGATGGCGGGGACGGCGATGGGGGCAACGGAGATGGCGGTATCACCATCGATGCCGGCTGCACCGGGTTGTGCACGGACGCCCCGCCGTTCGGCGGAAACTGCACCGTCGGCAGCTCGATCCAGTGCGCGGACTGCATCGACAACGACAACGACGGCAAGATCGATGGCGCCGACATCGAGTGCAGCGGCGCGCTCGACGACGACGAGGGCAGCTTTGCGACCGGGATCCCGGGCGACAATGTCGACGCAGTGATGCAGGACTGTTTCTTCGACGGCAACAGTGGCGCCGGCAACGACGGTTGCAACATCCACGTGTGCTGTCTCCTCGGCGCGCCGGACAAGGCGTCGTGCCCGATCGGCGCGAACAAGTACAACGTCGCGGAGTGCCCGGCCCCGCTCGGCACGGGAACGCTGTCGCCGAAGTGCATCTCCGTCTGCGGCAAGCTGGCGCCGCCGGGCTGTGACTGCTTCGGCTGCTGCACGATCTGCGACCCGGCGAACCCGAGCACGTGCTTCGACATCCTCACCAACCCGACTGCGTCGCCGAACTGCAACGAGACGAACCTGGCGGATCCGACCGCCTGTCGCCGCTGCACCAAGAACACGATGTGTGGCAACAGCGAGTGCGGCGGCTCGACCTGCATCCTGTGCCCCGGCCAGGACCTGTCATCGCTGCCGCCGAGCTGCACCGGTGGCGCTACGTGCCCGACCGGCACCACGGCATGCGTCGGTGGCATCGGCGGTACGTGCGGTCCAAGCACCTACTGCTCGAACGGCTGCTGCATCGGCGTCATTCAGTGAACGAATGAACGCTCGCTAGCGCGCCGCTAGCGCGCAGGAGGAGCAGCGAGCGCGGGTCGAGCACGGCCCGCGCTTCGTTCGGTTCGGAGGCCGGCGTCCCCCGAGCGCGACCGTCGGCGCGGTGGTCGTCGCTCAGCGACCGCGACGACGGCGCACGCCAAGGCCGAGCATCACCATCGCGAATGGAAGGATGCCGCCCGCTCCCCCACCGGTGCGGCACGCGCAGCCATCCATCTCGTCGCCGGGCGGCGTGGTTCCGCCATCGCCGGTGACGCCGGCGTCGGACGTCGGGTTCGTGGTCTCGCAACCGCCGAGCGAGTGCTCGAGGGCGCCGAGCGTCAGCGCA
>JAYUYE010000795.1:0-8276 GCA_043752985.1 Myxococcales bacterium | reverse complement strand
CCACGCCCGTGAGCACGCGCGAGCTGGTCGCACGGGTCCGCGCGGTCCATCGCCGCGTGCACTGGAAGGGCACCTCGAACGGGCGTCTGCGGTATGGCGACCTGACGCTCGATGTCTACGGCCGCGAGCTTTGGATCGACGGCACGACGATCTCGCTGACCTCGATCGAGCTCGCCGTCGTGCGCGAGCTGATGAAAGCGCAGGGCAGGCCGCTGTCGCGTGCGGACTTGCTCGACCTGTCGTGGGGCGAGGCAGAGCTCGAGGTCTCCGAACGCGCGGTCGACAACGTGATCCTGCGACTGCGCCGCAAGCTCCCTCGGCCGGACGTGCTCGAGACGGTGCGCAGCGTGGGCTTCCGCCTCGCCGTGATCAGCCGAACCGGCCGGTGATGTAGTTCTCGGTCCGCTCGTCGCCGGGATTCGAGAAGATCTTCGCGGTCGCGTCGTACTCGACGAGAATGCCGCAGCGCTGATCGTCCTTGGCGTCGAGCTCGGAGGTGAAGAACGCGGTGCGGTCGCTGACGCGCGCGGCCTGCTGCATGTTGTGCGTGACGATGACGATGGTGAACTGGCTCTTGAGCTGACGCATCAGCTCCTCGATCCGGGCTGTCGCGATCGGATCGAGCGCGCTGCACGGCTCGTCCATCAGCACGACATCGGGCTGCACCGCGATCGTGCGGGCGATGCACAGGCGCTGCTGCTGACCACCCGACATGCCGAGCGCCGAGTGGCGGAGCCGATCCTTGACCTCGTCCCACAGCGCGGCAGAGCGCAACGACTTCTCGACGATCACGTCGAGGTCGGCGTTGCTCTTGACGCCGTTGACGCGCGGGCCGAAAGCGATGTTGTCGTAGATGCTCTTGGGGAACGGATTCGGCTTCTGAAACACCATGCCGATCCGGCGGCGGACTTC
Organism: Myxococcales bacterium; assembly: GCA_043752985.1. GTDB lineage: Bacteria > Myxococcota_A > Polyangia > Haliangiales > Haliangiaceae > JABFXX01. The sequence goes on along the minus strand of JAYUYE010000795.1, from coordinate 7,364 downwards.
GGTCGCGGAAACGTCAGGTCCGTAGAGGTCGACGCCGTAGTAGCGGAGCTTGCCGCGAACGCGGGCGCCGGGAATCACGTCGTGCATCCGGTTGAATGCGCGCAACATCGTGGTCTTGCCGCAACCCGACGGCCCGATGAATGCGGTGATCTGGTTCTTGTGGACCTTCATGTTCACGCCGCGGACGGCACGGAACGATCCATAGAACACCTCGGCGTTCTCCACGTCGAACACGACTGGCGTGTCCTCGAGGGGCGGCGCGGAGCGGCGGTGCAGAGGACGCGGAGCTTTGGTGGCCCCGGTGGCGATCTCGACGATCATGACGACCTCCTGGTGAACAGCAGCCGGGCAGTCAGCGTGACGAGGAAGGCAAGCACCATCAGCGTCAGGGCAGCGCCCCACGCCCGATCCTGAGCGGCCACGAACGACGACGTGGCATTGCCAAAGATCTGGAGCGACAGTGCGGTGTTCGCTCCGGCGAACAAGTTCGGGTTGTAGGTGGTGGCGGCTCCGAGCGCGAACAGGAGCGGCGCCGTCTCACCCGCAGCACGCGCGATCGCGAGCAGCGAGCCCGAGACGATGCCGGGCAGGGCGGCGGGCAACACGATCGTCAGGATCGTTCGGCTCTTCGATGCGCCGAGTGCGTACGCGGCCTCGCGCAGGTTCGAGGGGACGAGCCGCAACATCTGCTCGGTGGATGCGATCACGACAGGCAGCATCAGGCAGGCGAGGGCGAGCGCTCCGCCGAACGCGGAGTAGCCGAACCGCAGCGTCCACGTCAGGTACACGAACAGGCCCATCACGATCGAGGGCACACCGGTCATCACGGTCGTGAGGAACCGCACGATCTTCGCGAACGGCGAGGTGACGCCGTACTCGTGGAGGTAGACCGCACCGAGGATGCCGAGCGGGACCGCGATCAGCGTCGCGCCGCCGGTGACGAGCAGCGTCCCGAGGATCGCGGGACCCATGCCCGGGCCTGCGCGGCGCGAAACGACGGGAACCTCCGCGGTGAAGAACTCGGGGAATGCACGGAACACGACGCCCGTGCCGCGCGACGCTACCGACCACACCACCGCGATCAGGGGGATCAAGACCGCGATCACCGCGAGCCCCATGATCACTGTCATCGCGATGTTGCGGGCGGCCCGCCAGCTCGGCCGGGCGCGCAGATCGAGCGGCGCTCCGGCGATCATGTGGCCTTGCCTCGGCTCCGTCGCATCGAGCGCTGCACGATGGCGGTCGCGATCAGGTTGACGGCGATCGTGATCACGAACAGCGTGACGGCGAGCGCGATCAGCGCTGACTTGTGCATGTCGTCTGCCTCGCCCCACTCGTTCGCGATCACGGCCGGCATCGAGTTGCCGGAGGCGAACGGGTTGAGTGCGACCTGGCCGAGGGCAGAGCCGATCACGAGTGCCGCGGCAATCGTCTCGCCCATCGCGCGACCGAGCCCGAGCATCACAGCACCCACGAGCCCACCCTTGCTGTGCGGCAACACCGACGCCCGGATCATCTCCCAGCGCGTGGCGCCGAGCGCGAGCGCGGCCTCCTTCTCGGCCGGCGGAGTCGTCTCGATCACCTCGCGCGCGAGCGACGTGATGATCGGCGTGATCATGATGCCCAGGATGATACCGGCAGTCAGGAACGACCGACCGAGACCGAAGTGCTGGGACAGCACGAGCACACCCCACAGACCGAACACCACCGACGGCACGACCGCGAGCAGGTCGATCACGTAGACCATCGGCTTCTTGAGCCAGCGTGGCGCTACCTGGGTCACGAACAGTGCGACGCCGAGGCTCACCGGCACCGCGAGCGCGACCGCGATCGCCGCCGTGTACAGCGTGCCCCACAGGAACGGCAGCGCGCCGTACAGGCGCTCCGCGGACGACCACCGCTTCGACGAGAAGAACGACAAGCCCATCTCGGCGAGGACCGGTCGAGCACGATCCACCATCACCAGCGCGATCATTCCGAGGATCAACAGCACGAGCCCACCGGCACCGATCGCGATCCAGCGGAACGCGCGGTCACCGTGAGCACTGCGGCCTCGGAGATCGAGCTGCATACTAGGGGACCTGGACCTTCGCGAGCTGCGCGAGAGCCTTCTCCTGGAGAGGCTTCGGAATCGGCGCGAAGTCGATCTCGGCGAGCAGGCTCTGTCCGTCGGTGAGCATGTACTTGAAGTACGCGACGATCGCGGTGCCCTTCGCCTTGTCGGTCTGCTTCGCGTAGACCAGACACCAGCTCTGCGCGGTGATCGGGTACGCGGCGGCGGCCTTGGAGTTGAGCGCGCTGAAGATCAGGTTGTCCTTGACCTCGATTCCCTCGCCGGCGGCGGTCGCAGCGGCGACGGTCGGCTCGACGTAAGCACCCGACGCATTCTTGAGCGCCGCGTAGGTCAGGCCCGAGGCCTTGGCGTCGGACAGGTCGACGTAGCCGACCGCGCCCTTCGTGGACTTCACGATCTGCGCGACGCCGCTGTTGCCGTTGCCGGCCTGGGTGTCGGCGGGCCACTCGACGGTCGACCCGCTCTTGAGCTTCCACGCATCCGGCGCGGCGAGCGTCAGGTACTTGGTGAAATTCTCGGTGGTGCCCGAGCCATCCGAGCGCCGCGCGACGACGATGTCCGTGTCGGGAAGCGTCACGCCGGCGTTGTCCGCAGCGATCGCCGGGTCGTTCCACTTCTTGATCTCGCGCTGGAAGATCTTTCCGAGCACATCCGGCGACAGCTGCAGCTTTGCGACGCCCTCGAGGTTGTAGCTGACCGTGATCGGACCGAGTACGTTCGGGATGTAGAAGAACTCGCCGCCCTTGACCTTGCCGACGTCGGCGTCCTTGTACGGTGCATCGCTGCACGCGAAATCGACGACCTGGTCGGCGAAGTCCTGCCGGCCCTTGCCCGAGCCGCCGGCGCCGTAGTTGATCTTGATCCCGGCGTTCGCCTTCGTGAAGCCTTCGATCGCGACCTCCTGGAACGGCTTCTGGAACGTCGCGCCGCTCGCGTTGAGCGTCACGGCACCGCCGCCGCCGCCCTTGGCAGCGGGACCGCCACCGGCGCCGTCGTCCTTCTTGCCGCCACATGCGCCGAACAGAGCCACGGCGATCAGGAACTTGTTCATGCCCACACCGTAAGAAATGACGGTGACGTGCTCGCGGCTCGTCTGTGACGGGACGGTGACCGTCCAAGATCTGCCGCCCGGCACCGGGAACCCGAGCTAATTCGAGGGGATCGGGAACGGGCGGTGGCGGACGTCGGTCGCGCGGACCATGTACACGACCTCCTCCGCGAGATTCTTCGTGTGGTCGCCAATCCGCTCGAGGTAGCGACACACCGAGGTCAGCGGCAGGACGCGGGTCACGGTGGCCGGATCAATCGCGACGTGAGCGATCAGCTCCGCGAACAGGCTCGCGTTCAACTTGTCGATCTCGGCATCCGCCGCGATCACGGCGGTTGCTGCATCGGCGTCCTTCTTGACGAACGCATCGAGTGCCGCGTGGAGGTTCTTCTGTGCGAGCGTCGCGAGCCGCAGCAGGTCGACCCTCGATTCGAGCGGCGGCAGGCGGTTGAGCTCGAGGGCACGCTTCGCGATGCCGGTGGCAAGGTCACCGATCCGCTCGACATCGACCACGAACTTCAGCGACATCGTGATGAACCGGAGGTCCGAGGCCACGGGCTGGCGGGTCGCCAGGATCTGCAGGGCCAGCTCGTCGATGTCGTTCTCGTCGCGATCGATGACCTGGTCGGTCTTGATCACGTGGCGCGCGAGCTCGTCGTCTCGCTCGGTCAGCGCCCTCATCGCGACGGCGATCTGCTCCTCCGCGCGGCTGCCCATCGTGGCGAGGCGCTCGCGCAGCGTCCGTAGCTCCTGCTCGAAATCCTTGCTGGTATGGGCAGTCATGGGGAGGTCCTGGGAAGTCTCACCCAGAAGATACTACCTTGTGGAGTGTTCGGCTGAACGCCGACCTCGCCGTCCATGGATTCCACGAGGTGCTTGACGATCGACAGTCCGAGGCCCGTCCCGCCTGCCTCCCGGGACCGGCTCGGGTCCGCGCGGTAGAACCGCTCGAACAGCCGCGCCCGGTGCTTCTCGGCGATCCCGGGCCCGTCGTCGCGGATCTCGATACGAACGTGGTCTCCGTCGGCACGGGCCGCGACCCACACGCGCCCCTCGGCCCGGGTGTACTTGATCGCGTTGTCGATCAAGTTGACGAGGATCTGATCGAGCGCCTTGGGGTCGGCCTCGACGGTCAAGCCGTCCGGGATCTCGACGGCGACGGTGATGCCGCGCGCGACCGCCTGCGTCTCGATCGCGGTGAGCGACTGCTCGGTCAATGCCTTGACGGCTACCGTCGACAGCTCGAGCCGATACTGACCCGCGTCGAGGCGCGACAGATCGAGGAGGTCCGCCAGGATGCGGGCGAGCCGCTCGGCGTTGCGGTGCAGCCCGTCGATCAGCTTCGGGCCCATCACCGGATCGTCCTTCGCACCGGCGAGCAGCGTCTCGGAGTTGGCGCGGATCACCGCGACCGGCGTGCGCAGCTCGTGCGAGACGTTGGCGACGAAGTCGCGCCGCACCGTCTCGAGGCGGCGCATCGTGGTGACGTCCTCGAGGAGCAGCACGCGGCCTTCGCTCCCCCACTTGCGGGCGACGCGGATCAGCGTGCGCTGGCCGCTCGGCAGCTGAACTTCCGCCTGGGCAGCCTCGTCCGCCCCGAGCAGCTCGAACGCTGCCGGCACCCGCATGAACTCGATCAGCGGCTCACCGACGGGGGTGCTCGACACGCCAAGCATCTGGCGTGCGGCATCGTTGAGCAGCTCGATCTTGTGCTCGGCGTCGACGGCGATCACGCCCTGGTTCAGGCCTTCGGCAACGGCCGAGAGCAGGACCTTCTCGCGCGCCAGCGCCGTGTGACTCGTGGTCGCGTCGGTCGCGAGGAAGTTCACCCACTCCGAGAGCTCGCGGATCTCGTCATCGCGCGGCGCGTTCGGGTCGATCGGCACGCGGCGGCTCGTATCGCGCGCGACTTGCACGGTGGCATCGACCAGCTCGCGCAGCTGCCGGCGGACGAGCGCGATCGCGACCCAGCCTGCGGCGAGCGCGATGCCGAACACCATGCCGGTCACGAACACGAGCTCGCCCGTGGAGCTCAGCTCGATGCGTTCGGCGCGAATCACGAACCTCGAGATGATGACAGCGAGCAACGATAGCGCGGCCGCGAGCAGGACCAGCTGCAGGCGGACGCGCTGGATCAAGAGGCGGCCTCGTCCGGCTGGTCGCGGAACCGGTAGCCCACGCCGCGTAGCGTCTCGATGTACATGCCGGCCTCGCCGAGCTTCTCACGCAGCCGCTTGACGTGGGTGTCGACGGTGCGGGTGGTGACGTCGGCCTCGATGCCCCAGACATCCGAGAGCAGCGCATCGCGCGACTGGACGCGGCCGCGGCGGGTGACAAACGCATGGAGCAAGCGGAACTCGAGGGCGGTCAGTCCGATCTCGGTTTCATCGACCCACGCCCGGTGCGCATCGCGATCGATCTTCAGCCGCCCGAACTTGATCAATGACGGCTCGCCCTCGACGCGGTGAGCGCGTCGCAACAGCGCACGGATTCGCAACACGAGCTCGCGCACGCTGAATGGCTTGACGACGTAATCGTCGGCTCCGACCTCGAAGCCAACCACGCGATCGATCTCCTCGCCCTTCGCCGTACACATGATGACGGGGATGTCGCGGGTGCGTTCCTGATCGCGCAGCCGCCGGCAGATCTCCGTGCCCGACAGATCCGGGAGCATCAGATCGAGGACGATCAGATCCGGGAGCGGATCCGCCGTCGCACTCGCGAGCCCGGCCCGTCCGGTGTGCGCGAGCCGAACCTGGAATCCATCCGCGCGCAGGTTGTACTCGACCGTCGTTGCGAGGTCGACCTCGTCCTCGATGACCAGTACAAGCATATGCGTGAGCCATAGCATGCCGCCTGTGACGAGGGTGTGACGGCCTCGGGAAGCCCCGGCAACGTCGGGCGAGATCTGCGGGTCGGGCGATGTTTCGCGGCCTCGTCACCGATCCGTCACGCAGAGTGAGTTATTCGAGATGCATGCGACGCCTATCGACGTCCTTCTCCCTGATCAGCCTCCTCACTGCAGTCGTTGCAGCGCAGCCCTCGCCGCCCGAGGCACCTCCTCCGCCGCCCGAAATGGCCCAGCCGCCGATGCCGGCCGAGCCTCAGCAGGATCTTGCGCCGGCCCCGGTGGCGGACCCCGAGGTGAAGAAGGAGGCCAAGCCGGTCGCCGGCTACGACAAGGGCTTTTTCCTGCGCAGCGACGATGGCAAGTACTCGCTCGTGCTGAGCGGTCGCGTTCAGCCGTTCTACAACCTGACGCGCAGCGCCACGCCGAACGCCGCGGACCCCGACGATGACATCGTCGACTATCGCAACCAGGTCGAAGTCCGCCGCGCGCGGCTCGTCCTCGAGGGCAACCTCCACGGCAAGGCGCTGACGTACAAGTTCCAGACGGACTTCGGCAAGGGGGCCGTTACCGTCAAGGACGTCCACTTCGACGTCCAGCTCGCAAAGGAGGTCTGGTTGCGCTTCGGTCAGTGGAAGCGGCCGTTCTCGCGCCAGCAGATCACCTCCAGTGGTCGACTCGAGGCCACGGACCGCGCGATCACAGATCGCGCGTTCGGTGCCGGCCGCGACGTTGGCGTCGCGCTGCGCAACAACTACGAGAAGTCGCCCGACTTCGAGTGGACCGTCGGCGTGTTCAACGGCACCGGCGAAGCGCCGCGGCTCACGGGGACGGTGACCGTCGATCCGGCGACCGGCGCGGGAACGCTCGGCACCACGACCAATACCAACGTGCCCGCGAAGTTCAAGCCGGCAGTCGTCGGTCGCGTCGGTATCAACCGCAACGGGCTCAAGGGGTACAGCGAAGCGGACCTCGAGGGCGGACCGCTGCGGTTCGGCGTCGCGGCGAGCCTCTGGCTCGAGGGTGACTTCGACGACGACAACAAGTCGAACCACAAGATCGAGCTCGACTACATGGTCAAGGCCGAGGGCGTCTCGACGACCGGCAGCCTCTACGCGATGACTGATCAGGATGGCGATAACGTCCTCGATGCCGAGACCACGCTCGTCGGCTTCCACCTCCAGGCCGGCTACATGGCGAACAAGCACTGGCAGCCTGTGGCGCGGTTCGCGTGGGTCAATGATCCACGGCAGAAGGCGAAGACCGCGCGAGATCAGCAGGAGATCGCAGTCGCCGTGAACTACTTCGGCGCTGGCCACGACGCGAAGTTCCAGGGCGGAGTCCGCCTGATCAAGTCGGGCGACGCTTCGTTCACGGACGTGATCTTGTTCGAG
>JAYUYE010000794.1:0-8280 GCA_043752985.1 Myxococcales bacterium | reverse complement strand
GGCGGAACCGGCAAGCCCGGTGGCGGCGCGACGGGCGGCGGAACGGTCGGCGGTGGTCCGGGCGGCGGAGTCACCGGCGGCGGAGTCACCGGTGGCGGAGTCGCCGGCGGCGGCGGCGGCATCACCGGAGGGGGAGACACCGGAAGCGGTGAGACCGGCGGCGGCGACGGCAACGCCACGGTCGCCGGCGGTAGCACGCTGCTCGGCGAGCCGCGGGCATCGTCGGAGATTCCGGTCGGTCCCGCGATGCCCGACGATACGATCGCGGCCTACGATCGGCTGACGCTCGGCGCCGGCGTCGCGTCTTTCTCGTACGACACGGTGCGGAAACGCCCCGCGTTCAACCTCGATGCGGCGGGCCGGTTCGAGAAGCGCATCGACCGGGAGCGGATGGCGTGGGGCTTCGATGCGGGCGCGCACGTGGTCTCCGGCTTCATCAGCCCCGAAGGTCAGGCGCAGACCCGCAGCGCGCAGATCGTCGTCGACGGTCGCGGCGAGGCGCGGTTCTACAGCGGCAAGCTCTACGGCGTCGGCAAGGCGGCCGCCGGCGTCGACATGATCTACGCGTCGGTCAAGGACATGGACGGCAACGTCAGCGTCAAGGACACGCGCACGTACATGGATTTCCAGGTCGCGCTCGGCGGCGGCTACGGTCGCGTCGTCGATGTCGGCGGAGCGATCCGCGTGCGTCGGCTCGCGCGCACGCTCGACGCGGCACGCGCGCTCGGCAAGCAGATCGATGCAGCGACCGCGAAACGCCTGCAGCTCGCGTGGTGGGCTCTGCGCGGCGAGCGGTCGAGCTATCGCGCGCTCCTCGCGACCGTCGCGATCCTGCGAGAGGCGGGCATCCTCCTCGGCGAGCCCGATGCGGGCCTGACCTACGAGCTGCTCAACGTCCTGCGAGACACGCAGCTGTTCATGCGGCCGAGTGGGCTTGACGTGCAGCTCGCGTTCGGTGAGGGCTACCTCGTGCGTCCGGACATGGCGCCAACGCCGAACGAGAGCGGCCGCGTCGAGCAGCTTCTCGTCTCGGCAGGCTACGGTCAGCAACTGCAGGACGACAAGACCGAGATCTCGGGCACCGGCTTTGCGCGGCTTCGGTTGTTCGCGCCTGACACCCAGCCGTCCCCATGGGCGGTCGGCGCGACCGGGCGGTTCCGCAAGTTCGCCTACGGCGACCACGGCGATCCGATCGGCGCGTTCGATCTCAGCGCGACCGTCAGCTTGGCGACCGACAGCTGCGTCGGCATGGATTGCAACAGCACGACCGCCGCGCGGATCGAGGGCCAGCTCGGCTTCAGCCTGTGGTTGAACCAGGCCTCGGGCGTGCGACTCGCCGCGACGGTCGCGCAGGACAGCGGCGAGCTGTTCTTCGGTGCTCAGCTCAGCGCGACCTACGGGCTTCTCGAGGGAACATTCGCGGGATTGTAGGGACTTTCGAGAATTGGGCTAGTGGTCGGACCACTGTTGAGTTAGGGTCAATACGTGCCACGCCTGTCCCCCCACCAGCACCAAACGCTCGTCGCGGTCGCGGAGACCGCGCTGCCCGCCGGGCGGTTCATTCCAGGAGCGACCGAGGCGACGGTCGACAAGGTCGAGGACTTTGTCGGTCGGTTGCCCAGCCCGCTGCAGAGCGGACTCTCCGGTCTGCTGCATGGGCTCGATGCCTCGTCGTGGATCAGCGAGCGGCGATCGTTTGCGCGGGCGAAGTCGGAGAACCGACTCGCGTTGCTCGAGCGCTGGCGCAAGGGCGATGTGGTGCGCCGGCTGATGCTGCGCGCGCTGGTCAGCCCGCTCAAGCTGGCGCACTTCGATGACCCTGCCCTCTACAAGCAGCTCGGCTGCGTCTACGAGGTCGAGAAGGCGAAGGCCGAAGCGAAGCCCGCATACATGCGCGATCGCGTGCACGCGTCGACCGGGGGTGACCTCGCGATCGAGTGCGACGTGGTCGTGATCGGTACGGGCGCCGGTGGCGCGGTGGTCGGGCGCGAGCTCGCCGAGGCCGGTCTCGCGGTCGTGTTCGTCGAGGAGGGGCGCTACTTCGATCGCACCGACTTCACGGGCCGCTCGCTCGCGATGCAGCAGAAGCTCTACCGGCGCGGCGGATCGACGTTCTCGGTCGGCAACGTGCCGATTCCGATCCCGCTTGGCCAGACGGTCGGCGGCACGACCACGGTCAACTCCGGCACCTGTTACCGCACACCGAACCGCGTGCTCGAACACTGGCGCGACGAGCTCGGGCTCGACGAGCTCGGACCGGATCGCCTCGACACGTACTTCGACCGCGTCGAGGGCGTACTCCAGGTCGAGCACGCGAAGAAGTCGCTGCTCGGCGGCAACGGCCGCGTGATCGCGCGCGGCTGCGACGCGCTTGGCTTCACGCGCCATGGCCCGCTGCGCCGCAACGCACCGGCGTGTGATGGCCAGGGCGTGTGTTGTTTTGGTTGTCCGACCGATGCGAAGCGCTCGACCAACGTCAGCTACATCCCGCTCGCGCTGCGCGCCGGTGCGGAGCTGTTTCCCGGCTGCAAGGTCACGCGAATCCTCGTCGAGCGCGGCCGCGCACGCGGCGTGGTCGCACGGACCGAAGACGGCCACACCCTCACGATCCGAGCGCGCGCCGTGGTCGCGTCGTGCGGCGCGATCATGACGCCGCTGCTGCTCGGCAACGACGGTCTTGGCGGGCGCTCGGGACAGCTCGGGAAGAATCTTTCGATCCATCCCGCGGCCGGTGCGCTCGCCGAGTTTGACGAGCAGATCATGCCGTGGAGCGGCATCCCGCAGGGCTACGCAATCGAGGAGCTCCACGAGGAAGGCATCCTCTACGAGGGCGCGAGCGTTCCGCTCGAGATGACGATGAGCGTGACGCAGATGATCGGCCCCGAGCTGATCCGGCTCGCCGAGTCATTCGATCACGTGGCCTCGTTCGGCTTCATGGTCGAGGATTCCGGCCGCGGCTCCGTGCGCGAAGTCATGGGGCAGCCCGTGATCCAGTACTGGATCACCGACCAGGATGTCGCGCACATCAAGCGCGGCCTTGATGTCCTCGCGCAGGTGTTCTTCGCTGCGGGCGCCAAGGTCGTGCACACCCCGATCGCTGGCTTCGATCGGCTGACCTCCCCCGACGATCTCGTCGAGCTGCGGCGCGCGACGATCAAGCCGTGGGATCTCGACCTGTCGGCGTATCACCCGCTCGGCACCGCGCGGATGGGTCGCGATCCGGCGACGTCCGTGATCGGTCCCGATCATCAGTGCCACGACACGCCGGGGCTCTATGTCGTTGACGGTGCAGCCGTACCTTCGTCTCTCGGCGTCAATCCTCAGGTCACGATCATGGCGCTCGCGACGCGCGCCGCTGAAAAGATCGCGGCCGCACTGAGCTGAGCTCTCAGAATCCTGAGGCGCCGCGTCGGACACCGACGTGATTCCGAGCGGTTGTCGCGGGCATGCCGCGTGCTCCTCGCGACCACATGCGCCACGCGATCGCCGCCCTGTCTGCCGCCTCGGCCCTCTGTCTTGCTCCCTCCGTCGCCGCCGCCGGGCCGCTGACCGCGGGCGTCAACCTCGGCCTCTCCCAGACCAAGCTCGACGGCGAGCAAGGCATCGATCCCAGCCGCACCGTCGGCCTGTTCGGGCGGTTCGCGTTCAGCCACCGGATCTCGGGACAGCTCGAGGTCTCGCGGATCGCGGCGGGTGACGAGTACAGCTCGGTCAGTATCCGCAGCGCGACGGCGTCGCTGGTCGTCGACCTCGGCAGCAAGGGCCGCCTCGTGCCGACGCTCGTCGCCGGCATCGGCTACGACTGGACGAGCTCCGAGTATGGCTACTCGACCGAGGCTCACCACATCGAGGGCGGGCTCGGCCTCGAATACCGCGCCGATGGCGGCCTGACCCTCGGCGTCGACGTTCGGCTCGGCGGCCGCTCGCTGCTCGAGCAGGAGGCGGTCGCGTACCCGCAAGATGTCAGCGGCGGTGTCGCGTACATCCTGCCGTCGCAGCTGCAGGAAGGCGAGTACCGGAGCGTGCAGCTCAAGCTCGGCGTTCGATTCTAGGGGCAGTTGCCGGGAAGCTGCGTGATCCATTCGCGGATCAACGCGACGCCCTCGGCATCGACAAGGTTGCGACCAAGCTCTGGCATCTTGATGTCCGCCTCGGTCGACTCGATGCGGAACACGAGGATCGACGCGTCGGGCTGGCCCGGCACGATCCCGAACGAGCGACCACCCGAGCCGCGCCCCGCAGCGACCGGCGGTTTGCACACGCCGTACTCGACGGGGTTTGTCTGCGCGAGATCGAGATAGAGGCCTGACGTCCGCGCGGCACCGCGTGGGTTGTGGCAGTTCGCGCAGTTGATATCGAGCCACGCACGCGCCCGCGCGTCGAGCGTACCGGTGGACGGATTGTGCGCTTCGGGCGCGCGCGGCCACGTCGCTGGCGGCGGCGCGCCAATCAGCGCACCGAGGGCGATCAGCTGCTCGAGCTGACCGTCGCGGTTCAGGTGGCGTGCCTTCGGCCCGAGCAGATCGAGCGTGTCGTCGTGCTCTGCGTGGCAGTTCTTGCACTGGTTCTTGTTCGGGACGTTGTAGCTGTTCGTCCGCTCGCTGCCGTCGTCGTGGATCCACCGGGTGGCAAGGGCCGCGCCCGCGATCGCAAGCTTCGCGTCAGTCGGGACACCCTCGTCGTACACGTACGATGCACCGCTCCAGCCGGTCTCACCGCGAACGAGCAACCTCGTCTCGAGGAGCCGCCTGCCCTGCCCCGGATCGCGGCGATCGGCGAGATACCCGAACGTCTTCACCACGACCGCACCCGGCGGCATTCCGAACGCATCGGCGTCGCTCCACTGCATCGCCGTGCCCGGCGGCAGCCACACGAACCGGTCCTTCCCGGCGTAGTCGGAGAATAGCGGCGTGTTGATCGCGTAGGGAATCACGTCCGCGGCCGGCGCCTGCGCAGCGATATCCGCGAACAGCCGGTAGCTCGACAGCTGCTCGCACCACTCGCCCGACGGATCGACGCCAGGCCCCATCCCCGGAATCGAGCACGCCGGATCGTCGCCTCCATCGCCGCACGCGACGAGGATCAGCGACAGCAGCAGCGCTCTCGTCACAGGTCGACCGCCGGCAGCGGCGTGTGTGCGCAGTCGTGCGGCGCCATGGTCTCGCTCGGTGCCTCGCCCATGTTGAGCGGCCACCCCAGGCTGATGAAGTTCGCGTCGCCGTTGCCGCGAATGCACAGCTTGTCGGCCGCGGCACCCGGCGTCCGCGCCGGATCGACGACGCCGTCCCACACGATGTCGGGCACGATGAACGGGCCATTCGGGCGCAGCTCGCCGATCGCGGTGATCATCGCGGCGCCGAGCTCGCCGGTCGGCACGTCGGCGGTTCCCGAGAGCGTGTTGTCGTGGATGTAGATCGTGGTCGGGTACTGGTCATACTGCGGATCGTTGAACGTCCCGATCGGCACGTAGCTGATCACGCCGATGTTGATCGACTTGTGATCGCGGATGATGTTCCCGAACACCTCGACCTGATGCGCGGCGAGGATCGCAATTCCCGTCCCCGTCGGTACCTTGCCGACGATGTTGCCGGGCGGCGCAAAGTTCTCCGTGTTGTTCTCGTAGATCTCGTTGTCGAACACCCGCGTCCCCGCGCCATTCGCGACGTCGAGCCCCGGCAGGTTGAACACGAGCACGCCGCCGGTGTTGTGGGTCGCGACGTTGCCGTAGACGTCCGCGAACGTCGAGTTCTCGATCTCGATCCCGGCGACGTTGCGCTCGGCGCGGTTGTTGCGCACGGCGATCCGGTGCGACTGTCCGACGTAGATGCCGGCATCGGACGCACCCTCGACGACCGAGTCCTCGATGGTCACGTCCTCGCATTGCACGGGATAGAGCCCGTACGCGCCGTTCGTCGGCTTCGGCCCACCGGTCCACTCGACGCGAACGTCGCGGATCGTGACGCCCTTGACGCCGAGCAGCTTGAGCGAATCGCCCGCCGTATCCTCGATCGCGAGGTCATGAATCGTGAAGGCGTTGCCGGTCACCAGGAGCCCCTGCGCACCCGACGTCTGCCCCGCGAACGACAGGATCGTCTCGTCGGATCCCGCCCCGCGGATCGTCACGCCATCGACATCCATCGACAGGTCGGTCTGGAACCGGAAGGTCCCCGCGCCGAACGCGATCGTGCCGCCGACCGGCACCTCGATCAACGCCATCTGCACCTCGGTCGCGTTCGCGCCGGCCGTCAGCCCGATGCACTCGCCGGCGACGCCTTCGCACGGGTCATCGTCGCCACATGCCGAGAGGAGTCCTGCCGCGACAACGAAGATGGCGATCAACCGCATGCGAAGGGAATCGCCGAATCGGTCGGACCGGTCAAGCGCAATGCGCGGCGACGCCAACTCACTATCGTATGCCAGGGCGCCCGAGGCGCAGCGCGAAGCTACAGGTCCAGCTTCTCTCGCCACGTCGCCGGCGCACCCGCACCGAACGGCACGTCGGCCAGCACCTCGCGGACGCAGCTCGATGTCGCAGACGGCAGGTCCGTGTCGATCACGTTGAGGAAGCCGACCGCGCCCGTCGCATCGACGGCGATCTCGACCTGGACGTAGGTGCCGGTCAGGCCGGCCTTCGCGATCGATCGCGTGCAGCGCGCGAGGCGCGCCTGGTCGATGCCCCCGAGGAGCTGGCGGCGGCGCTCGGCGGTCCCGGCCGTGCGTGGCGCCTCGACGGGGATCTCGAGCCGAGCGGGCTTGCCGGCGGCCGTCGGCGCGGAGACATCGATCCAGCCGGCACGACGGAACCGACCGGCGGAGTCGGCGGCCTCGACGGTATGGCGGCCCGGCATGACGCGGATGCGGAGCGGCGCGCGGCCAAGCTCGATGCCGTCGACGCGAACGTCGCGGCGGCCGACAGTCGCGATCTCGAGCGGCGCGGAGCCAGAGACGAGTGCGTCGAGGTTCCACATCGGAACGCGGATCGGATCGGCTTCGACAAGCGATGCGAGCTCGGCCATGGAGAGCGGGACGACGAGGTCGGCGGTGATCGCCGCACCCGAGGAGAGGTGAAGCCGACGCGCGGTGCCGACCTCGACCTGGGCCGAACGATCACGAACCGCGACGAGGCCATGCCGGCACTCGATCGTCGTGGCGGCCGGGTCGCGCTGGACGCGGAACCGAGTGCCGCGAACCTCGATGGTGTGCTCGCCCGCGATGACCACGAAGCGCTGGCCGGGAAGGCGTGGTGCCACCTCGAGATCGATCGTTCCGTCGACGACGAGCTCGATCAGCGTGGCGTCGAAGTGGCGGAGCTCTAGCGTGGAGCGCGGGCCGAGCGCGAAGGCACTGGCGTCGCCGAACTGGACGTCGACCCGGCCGTCGCCGGTGGCGATCACGGTGCCGGCACCGAGGCGACGCGCGAACAGGTCGGTGGGGCGCACGCCATCGATCATCACGTCATCGCCGGTGGTGGTGCCCGCGGTGCGAACGATGAGGCCGGCGAGCGCGGCGGGGGGCGGTGCAACGGGCTCGGGTGCGGGCGGCATGATCGCAGGGCGCGGGGCTTCGGCGAACGGCGCCTCGGTCGCACGCGGCGGGTCGGTGTTCGTGACGAGGGCGATCGCGCCCGCTGCGGCCGCGGCGAGTGCGGCCCAAGCAAGCGCGGGGACGCGACGACGCGGGGGCTGCGCCTGTGCGCGCTTCTCCTTGGAGACGGCCCAGTGGACGCGCGCGCGGACCGAGTCCCACGGAAGCTCGGGTGCGGGCTGCGTCTGGATCGTGCTGAAGCTGTCGCTCGCGCGGCGAACGCGATCGCGTGCACGCGCGCACCCGCGGCAGCTCGCCGCGTGCTGATTCATCGCGGTGCGCTCGGCGTCGGCGACCTTGCCGGCGAAGGCATCGGCCCAGCGCGTCGGCTCGATGTGGCGAGTCACGGCTCGCCGTCCTTGTCGTCTGCGATCGCGCGATAGAACTCGCGGCGCGCGTAGAACAGGCGCGTACGCACGGTGACGGGATTCGAATCGACGAGGTACGCGATCTCCTTGAGGTCGAGGCCTTCGATCTCGTGAAGGTAGAGGACCATGCGCTTCTTCGGTGCGAGGGTCTCGAGAGCGCGATAGACGCGCGCTTGATCCTGATGGCGCTCGAGCGCGCGATCCGGAGTTTCGGGGCGCTCGACGAGGCTCGGATCGGCGGCGGTCGAGTCGAGATCGTTGACACCGATCGCCGGCGGGCGTCGCTTGCGCGTGCGGATCCGGCCGAGGGCCACGTTGACGCAGATCC